>DATIDL010000162.1:0-8645 GCA_035456305.1 Nitrosopumilaceae archaeon | reverse complement strand
TGGACAGGTTGGTCTTCCAACTGCATTGACTTTTTGTAAATCAGGATTTGATGTTATAGGTCATGATATAAATGAAAAACTCTTATCAACACTAAATTCAAAAAAACTCCCATTTGAAGAAGATGATCTTGATGATTTACTAAAATCCTCAATTAATAAAGATAAGTTTCATATCAACAATAATCTTGCAGAATCTGTAAAGAATTCTGATGTTATTATAATCTGTGTTGCTACTCCGCTTACAAATGGTGTAAGACCAGATCTATCTGCTCTTGAGAATGTATGCAAATCACTTTCTGGACTATCTCTGGCAAACAAACTTGTGATAATTGAGAGCTCAATTCCACCAGGTACATTTGCAGGATATGTTATGCCTTCTCTCGGAACAAAATACAGAATTGGTTCTGACTTCTGGGCAGCTTTTGTTCCTGAGAGACTAGCACCTGGTCAAGCATTATCTGAAATACAGACTACACCACGAGTGATCGGCTATGTGGATGAAGATTCTGGGCTACTTGCAAAAACATTATACGAAAAAATAGTCAAATCACAAATATTTCTAACAACTGCTCAAATTGCAGAGATCTCAAAGCTAGTTGAAAACACTTTTCGTGATGTAAACGTGGCATTTGCAAATGAAGTAGGAATGATTTGTGAAAAATATGGTGTAGATGTTGCAGAACTCATCAGGGTTTGTAACTCGCACCCAAGAGTAAAACTACTTCAACCAGGTCCAGGTGTAGGTGGACCATGTCTTCCTAAAGATCCATACCTATTACTAAACCCACAAGGAAACTCACAGATTGATTCTAAGATAATTCTTGAATCACGTAAAATTAATGACAGTATGCCATATCATGTTGTAAATCTTGTAACAGATGCATTAAAGGCACAAAACAAAAAGATTGCTGAATCTACTATCTTGGTTCTTGGAATTGCATACAAGGGAAATGTAAGTGATACAAGATTTTCTCCCGCAAAAGAAATCATATCATATCTTCTCAAGGATGGATGTAAGGTACTTGTCTTTGATCCAAAAACGGAAGAAAGCTTTGGTGGACAAAAAATTACAGACATCCAAAATGTAATATCTTCTTGTGATGCTATGATAGTAGTAACAGATCATAATGAGTTTAAAAAACTAGACCTTAAGATGATCCAAAAAATGAAGAAAACTCCCATACTTGTTGATACAAGAAGAATCTTTCAAAGAAAAGAAGTAGAAGATCTTGGAATCCATTATCTTTCTATAGGATACAAAAAACCTCAAACATAAATGAAGCAAGATAAAAAGACTCTGACATGAAGAATTTTAGTGGTGCCTCTATACTTGTGACTGGCGGAAATGGAGCAATTGGTTCAAATCTTGTGAGAAAATTGCTAAATATGAATTCCAAAGTTGTTGTCTTGGATGATTTTTCACAAAGCAAGACTGGTAATTTGCCTTCAAACAGAAATCTTTGTGTAATCAAAGGCGATATCACAAACAAAAAAATACTTTCCAAAGTTTTTTCACATCAATTTGATTATGTTTTTCATTTAGCAGCAAGATTTGCAAATGAGCTTTCCATTAAAGACCCACTGGAGGATCTACGTGTAAATGTTCAAGGAACTCTACAAATCTTGATGCACGCCTCTAAACAAAAACCTGAAAGACTATTGTATACATCATCATCGTCTATTTATGGACCACAAGAATCAACAAAACTCAAAGAAAGCTTGATTCTCCATCCTTCTACGCCTTATGCAGCCAGTAAGCTTACTGCAGAGCACTACTGTCGTACCTTTCATGAACTACACGGAATAGATTGCACTATAGTTCGTTTATCAAATTCATACGGAGCATTTGATCCGCCCGGAAAATACAGAAACGTGATTCCAAATTTCATGCATGCAGCAGTTAGAGGTAAAAACCTGATTATAACTGGTACAGGAAACGAAACTAGAGACTTTACATATGTAGATGATTGCGTAAACGGTATAATTCTTGCAGCAACACAAAAACGAGGAAAAAATGAAACTTTCAACCTTGGTACTGGAAAAGAAACTCCTGTTAGAAAAATTGCTGATATGATATTAAAAATTACAAAAAGTAGATCCAAAATTGTTTTCAAACCCATGCGAAGCTTTGATCATATTAAAAGACGTAAAATGGATATTTCTAAAGCACAAAAGATGCTTCATTACAACCCAACTACTGATATTGAAACAGGACTTGCGAAAACATACCAGTGGTTTTTGAATAGGTGATTTGAATGAACATACTTGTATTTTGTAACGTGGATCTTTCTCAGAAGTGGGGTGACTATACTCGAGTTTTTTCACTCATGAAAGCATTTTCACAACTTGGTAATAATGTGTTTATAATAATAATTAGACCAGAACACAAAACTCCTAGAATTACATCATTTAAAGAAAATGGACTTGATGTAACAGAGATTCATCCTCCAAAAAGTCTAAAATTCAAAGGAAAAAAAGGCTTGGGACGATATCTGAATTATCTTGCATGTCTACCCGCAATATCTAAAACCGCTTCAGAAATTATACAAAAAAATCATATCGATTATGTTTACTCTTACATGCCAGGCATAGGAAGTTCTCTTCCTGCCATGAGAATGAAATCAAAGCATAAAATTCGTTTTATTCTAGACTATGCAGATTTACATGTTTTTGTCAAGCCAAAGAGAATTGCGGATTCTTCTTTTAAGATGGCTGACAAGATTTTAGCAATAACAGAATATTTGAGAAATGAACTAGCAAGAAAAAAAACTGATTCAACCAAAGTATATGTTGTGCCAAACGGAGTTGATCTAGAATTATTTAATCCATCAAAGCATGATCAAAATGATATTAAACAATTAAAAAATTCTTTTGGAACAAATAAGTTGGCTATATTTTCTGGCTCTTTACAGGATCTAAATATAATAATTGATTCCGCAACTCAAGTGGTAGAAGTTATCAGTGGCATCAAATATATCATAATTGGTGATCATAGAGATCCTAGTCGTTCAAAAAGTATATGGGAAGAGAAAGTCAAAAAGAAAGGATTAAGTCAATACTTTGAGTTTCTAGGTAGGAAGCCACATGAGGAAATCCCAAAATATCTCCTGTGTGCAGATGTGTGTTTAGATTCCTTTCCGGATGAACCGTACTATGCTGCTGCACATCCAATCAAATTGCTGGAATATGGCGCATGTGAAAAACCAGTCGTAGCTACGCGTGTTTCAGAGACAGAAAAAATTGTAAAGCATGGTACTTTTGGTCTTTTAGCAAGTCCAGGCAACTCATCAGAATTTGCACAGCACATGATCACTTTATTAAATTCACAAGAATTGCGTGAAAAAATGGGGAAGGATTTTGCAAATTATGTCCGAACAAACTTTGGATGGAATAAAATTGCAGCAGATCTTCAAAAAATTCTAGAAAATTAATTTTTATAGGCTTCTAAATAAAAAGAAACACTTTCTCTTTCGGTTCCCCTGTCTTCTTTAATCAATGAGGTTGTTATTAATTTGTTCTTAGAAATAACATTGGACATCAACTTTGGTAAAATATTTGCCAAATTCAATTTTCTATGTTTTCTGCTTAAACGAGGAAATGTATTATAAAATGATAACGAATATCTTGCGAAATAATTTGATATTGATCTCTTTAATTCATGATAATTTAGTTTTGTGGATTTGTAGTATGTGTTGTTTGGGGTAGTGAGAAAAAGTTTACCACCTGAATTTAAGACACGCGAGATCTCTTTGAGAGTCGTTTCTACAGTTGGATATTGTATAATGCTGTTATCTATAATCATCTGATTTTTTTCAATATCAAAATGTTTTGCTATTTCTAATACATGGGAACAAATCACAGAATCAAATGAATTATCAATAAAAGGCAGGTGTGTCATTGAAGCACAGATGTTCTGAATATCTTGATCCATTTTCTTTCTACATGTTTTTAGATCACAAAAAGATGAATCTACATTTATTCGAAAATTGCTTTTGTCTAATTCCGAACTTATTATGCCTATTCCGCCTCCTACATCGAGAACTGATTTATTATACAGTTTCTTCAACTTTGATACAAGATAGAATCTAACATCAAAATCATCACCCCAATATCTACTAGGGTCAGACGACATGATCTTGTTCTTTATTCTTACATAATCATCATTCATTTGTTCCAATCTTACATGTCTTGACATATAATTTACTAAAAGGATTTGGAATTTTTTACAAATGTTAATTATTGGCTGATATCTGGTTAATTGATATTATGAAATTGTGTATTATTGTAGGTACGCGACCTCAAATCATAAAATCTCAACCCATAATTAAAGAGATTTTATCACACAAATCAAAACTTAGCATAATTCATACAGGTCAACATTACGACTACCAAATGTCCAAAGTCTTCTTTGAAGAAATGAAGATAAGAGATCCAGATTTCAATTTAGAAGTAGGACCAGGTACACCATCAGGTCAGCTTGCGCAAATCATTCAAAAACTAGAAAAACCATTACAAAAAATTGATCCCGATGTTGTGCTAGTTCCTGGAGATACTAGATCTGCGTTGGGTGCAGCACTTTGCGCCAACAGACTTGGTATGAAGGTTGCACATGTGGAAGCTGGTGCAAGAAGCATGGAATTTGATATGGAAGAAGAGATCAATAGAAGATTAATCGATCATTGCTCAAAGATATTATTTGCTCCAACCCATAACTGCTACAAAAATCTCAAAAAAGAATCAGTTTTAGGTTCTACATATTTTACAGGTGACACAATGTACGATGTGTTTCTTGAATTCAAAAAAATACTTAATCTCACAAAAACTGATAGTGACAAATATGTACTAATGACCTTGCATAGAAAAGACAATATCCAAAACTATCAAAAAATCAAAAAAATTATCGAACTTGCTAAACAAATCTCTGCAAAAGGATGGGATGTTATATTTCCAATACATCCACACACTCAAAAACAAATCAAATCATTTGGATTAAATCTAAATAATATAAACACAATAAATCCAGTAAAATATTCTGAGATGCTTCGATTATTATGCGATGCAAATTTACTAATAACAGATTCAGGAGGCTTACAAAAGGAGGCCTATTGGTTAAACACCCCATGTGTCACATTGAGGGCAAGTACTGAATGGATTGAAACTCTTGATGGCAAACATAATATTCTGTTGAATGTAATAACAAACTCTAGCATGAATACTATCATGAAAATTCTGAAAAGGGGACAGCTAAAAACAAAATCCTTTACTCAATTTGGAAATGGCAAAGCAGCAAAGAAAATTACTTCAATTCTTTTCCAGTAATTTCATGTAGAGTTCTTTTTCTTTTTCTTCCATTACTTCACTGCTGATTTTCTTTACTGTATCCAGTCCAATTCTAATCAACTTTTCACGCAACTGGTTATCGGAGAGAATTTTTGAGATTGCGTCTCGGAATGATTGAGGGTCATTATTTACCAGCATGGCAAAATCCTTTATTAATTCAGGATTAGGATCAAATTCTTGCTTAGGTAATATGACTGGCAAACCGGAGGCAGCTGCTTCAAGAACAGGTATGGCAAAACCACCATATTTTATTGGTAATGCAAAAAGGTCAGCCGCTGCATAATATCTGTGAATATCTTTGTGAGGTATTGCTCTTTCAAATTTTACCTTGTCTTGTATTCCAAGTTTTTTTGTAAGCTCTATCAGTTCATTAAATTGAGAACCATCCCCTACAAGTAAAAGTACTATGTCTAGGTCTTTTATGGCTCTGATAAGACATTCTTGGTTTTTCTCTTTCATAAGGCGACCAACACAAATGACAACAGGTTTTGATTCTCTAAAAGCAGGTTCTGTATCTGGTGAAAATTGGGTAAGATCAACCCTATTGTAAATCAAATTGATGTTTTTGGCTCCCATTTTTTTTGCATAATTTCTAATAAAATCATAGATGATGATGACTTCATCTGCATTCTTTATTGCAAAGGATTCCAAAGTTCTTCTTGTAAACAATAATTTTAGGTATGACTTTATATCGTGATTTTTTCTTGCAAAATATCTGAGATCTCTGTCATAATCTCCCATGAGTGATATTACAGTGGGAATTCCAAGCTCCTTTCCAGCATGAACAGCTATCCATCCTTGCAATAGCGGGTTGTAAGAACGAATTACATCTGGTTTTATTTCTTTTATCAAATTTATAATTTCTTTCTTCTTGGATCTTACATTTAGAAGGGTTGTCTTTCCAACTACGTGTATCTTCAACTTTGCTTCTCCCGCAACATTTTTCACATTTTCTTCTTTTTCATCAGAATCAAATAGGCTAATGACATGAATTTCATCAAAAATATTTTTTGGATTAAAATATCTGGGTTTGATTTCTCCTTTTTTATAATATGCACTTAAAGGATCATTAGGAAATACACATAGTATTTTAGACATAACGATTTATCACAAGAATTTTGATCTGTTTGAGTAAAAAAGCATTTTATTTCTTTATATTTATGAATTAAGGTTCTTAATTGAAGTAATTGAGCGATATAAGAGTAACATATTCAGGGCTTATTGCACTTGTTGTTGGTCTTGTCAGTGTTGTGACTGGCATAGTTTTCACTCTTATAGTGACTAGAAGACTATCACCAGAAGAATTTGGAATGTGGTCTATTATTGGAAGTATGATTTCTTATTTCCTTATTGCAGAGCCTGTGATCTCTTTTTGGTCTACGCGTCAGATAGCAAGAGGCGAAGAAGTTGGTAAAACCTCGCTAATATCTAGCATATCTTTTTCGATGGGTGCTATACCACTTTATCTTGTCTTTGCGTATTTTGTTTCTACTGTTAGTCGTTCACATTTGGATTCATTGATATTGGCATCTGTATTGTTACCAGTTACTTTTGTAAGTCAAACATTAAGTGGAATAAATCTTGGTCATAAACCTCATGCAACAAGTTATGGTTTGTTAGTGTTTGAGATGTTGAAGATTCCAGCTGGGCTAGCTCTAGTATATTCCCTTGATCTTGGAGTCAACGGTGCAATTATGGCAACTGTGATTGCCTACTTGGGAAAAATTTTAGTGCAGGGACATTTTGGAAAAACTAGATTAAAAGACAAATTCAGCATAAATGCATTAAAACGATGGATAAAACTATCATGGATTCCACTTTACTCGAATATGGCACATCTAATTTGGACTTTAGACGTTGTGCTTTACTCTATAATTGTCGGGTCAGTAAAGGGCGTGGCATATTTTTCTGTGTCCTCAACTATAGCTGCAATAATAGGCCATGCAGGATTAATTTCCCAAGCGCTTTATCCGAAACTTTTAGCTAAAGGAAGTCATGATTATGCGAGGGAAAACTTTACACGCTTGGTGTATGTTGCAGTACCTCTTCTAGGAGTATCTGTTATCTTTGCAAAACCTGCCTTATTTGCATTAAATCCTGTATATGCTGATGGTTCAGTTATTGTTGTGATAATGTCGTTTAGAACTTTCTTTTATGTAATAACTGGAGTGTTATATCAAATGTTATTGGGAATTGAAACAACTGACATTGAACAAAATCCAAAATTTTCTAGTTTGACAAAAAGTAAAATCTTTTTTGTACCTACTCTAACAAATATTCATTATTCATTATATCTTATTAGTATGGTGATAACCATAATTGTTCTAAATTCGTCTGGTATGTCAGAATTAGAATTGGTGACATGGTGGACAATTATTGCCCTTGCATTACAAATGCCATTTTTTATTTATGCGTGGATTCTTGTACAAAAATATGTAAAGTTTTCATTTCCATATGTAAATACATTAAAGTATGTTGGAAGTACAATATTGTTTGTAATCGTGTTTTTGTTAACTTCCGAATTTATCATTCGCTATCCAATAAGCATTTACGATTTTCTACCGCCACTGCTACTTCAGATTGCAATTTGTTTAGGAGTCTATTTGCTAACTACTTACATTATTGATAAAAAAACAAGAATGCTTCTCAAATCAATATTAAGTGAGTTTGGTCCAAATAAATGATATTTCTAGCAAATCAACTTAAAATCTATTAATGTTATATTACGTAAAGCAAAAATGTAGTACATGATTTCTATTGAAGCTGATGAGAAGCCAGATTCTAATTGGAATCTTCGTTTGTTAAATTCTCCTCATGGAACAATTTACCAAACAAAAGAAATCGCTGCATATCTGGAAACAGTATTACGGTCAAAGAACATTTTTCTAAAATTTGTTAATGAGAGAGGCAAAATTGTAGGTCAACTCTTACTATCGACATATTCTAGGTTTGACAAAAAAGGAAAAGTTGGTAGGATACTTAAAAAAATACCCGGTCAGAAAAACCTGATCTACCGATGGTCTTATGGACCAGTTATCTTTGATTCTTCTGTCAACAATGAAGTATGTGCTGCACTCCATGATTTTTTAATTTTGAGAAATTGCAGAGTTCTGGGATATGAACACCCTCTTGCAGGTGGATCACTTTCTGTACTTGGAAAACCATTTAAAATCCGGCCGTGGGCAACATTCCTAATCGATCTTTCATTGAATAAAGAAATACTATGGAAAAATATGGATAAGCATGCGGCTAGAAAAAACATAGAAAGATCAAGAAGTAGAGGTGTTTATGTAAAAGAAATTGAT
>DATIDL010000161.1:0-2917 GCA_035456305.1 Nitrosopumilaceae archaeon | reverse complement strand
TCAATAGCTGAAATGCTCTCCTTTATGGATATAAAATACGAATATGATTACAAATTAACACTAAAAAACGGAAAACAAACTACGGTAGATTTCAAAACTGAAAAAGGCCTCATCGAGGTAATAGATGAAGAAAGCGACATAGTAAAGTACAAAGAGATTAAGAATAGTCTTACAGATACAAAAATAATTGCAATTGGTCATCCAAAATATGCTGCAAGAATAAAAGAATTGGATGATGTAATACTTTACAAAACAAAAGAAGTTCAGACTGGTTCTATTTTTATCGAAGATCCATCATTTGCTTTTGATTATGCACATATACTTCCGTTAGTTGAAAAATGTTCAATACTTCACGGACATACATCATCTGTAATGGTGGAATTGGTTGGCGAGATGAAAAACAATTTATTAATAGATTTTAGTGATGCAAAAAAGATCATCAAAGAGATAATCTCCATTTTGGATCACAAGTTTTTCATCAGTAAAAAGTATCTCGTTAAAGAAGACAACCTGCATTACAAGATTGCATTTGATGGTCCAAAAGGCGTGTTTGATTTACAGGTACCAAAAAATACAACATATCTGCTTGAGGGAGAGGCTACTGTAGAAAATCTTTCCACCGAAATAATCAAGCTTCTTGTTCCAAAGATGCCTCAAAACATAGAGGCCGTTGGAGTCTATATTTACGAAGGATACAACAAGGGAGCCCATATCTTATCACATATCTCAAAGTCCTAAGGATATGGAACCTAAGATCAAAGAGACTGCATGGAACCCAGAGATTGAAAAACAGATCCTAAAACAGTGGAAAGAATCCCATATTTACGATTTCAAGCCAGAAGGAGATATTTTTGTAATAGATACTCCGCCTCCGTATCCATCAGGAAGGCCTTGGCATATTGGGGCAGCTGCACATTATGCCCAGATAGACATGATTGCAAGAACTGCAAGAATGTCTGGAAAAAACGTCCTTTTCCCAATAGGTATTGACAGAAATGGTCTGCCTGTTGAGATGTACACTGAAAAAAAATACAACATAAGAATGCGAGAGACAGAACGCGGTGAGTTTTTGAAATTATGTGCCACTGCGTTAGATGATCTAGAAGCTGAAATGATTGAAACAATGACAAGTCTTGGTCTTAGTGGAAACTTTGCAGAATATTATAGGACTGATTCAGAACAATATCGAACTCTTACTCAATTAACATTCATAGATCTATGGAAGAAAGGTTTGGTTTATCTTGCAAACAGACCAAATAACTACGACTGGGTTACTGGTACAACAATTGCAGACGCAGAGATAACCTACATGGATATCCCCACAAAACTTGTTTACATGAAATTCAAAATAAAAGATTCTGATAAATCACTAATAGTTGCAAGTACAAGACCAGAGCTTTTGTGTGCATGTCAAACCATAATTGTAAATCCAGACGATGAACGATACACAGAGTTTGTTGGCAAAAAGGCAGTGATTCCTCTGGTAAACAGAGAAGTGGAAATTAAAACTCATCCTTCTGCAGAAAAAGAATTTGGTTCTGGAACAGTAATGGTTTGTAGTTATGGTGACCAAAATGATGTCGCATTATTTAGAGAGTTGAAACTGCAAGAAATAGTAGCCATTGGAAAAGATGGTCGAATGACCGAAGTTGCAGGAGCGTATGCAGGTCTGAAGGTAAAACAAGCCAGAGAGAAAATAATTGAAGATCTGCAGAATCAAGGATTTGTAGATAAAGTAGACAACATCAATCATAGAACCCCCGTTTCTGAGAGAAGCAAGATTCCTATCGAAATAATACCCATGGAAGAGTACTATGTAAAGCAGAAGGATTCAGTGGACAAAATCAGGGAAATTGGCTCTAAAATAGACTTCCATCCCTCAATGCACAAGCAGATTCTAATGAATTGGTTAGATTCCATATCAATTGATTGGCCTATTTCAAGAAGAAGATACTATGGCACTGAGATTCCAATATGGTACTGCAAAAAATGCTCTGAACCGCATGTACCAGAACCGGGAAAATATTACAGACCTTGGAAAGACGCTAGCCCAATTACAAAGTGCACAAAGTGTGGCGCAAGTGAATTTGTTGGTGAGGAGAGAACTTTTGATACTTGGATGGATTCTAGCGTTTCTCCACTTTATATTTCAAAATACAAAAGAGATGAAGCGTTTTTTAAAAAAACATATCCTGCAACACTAAGACCACAATCTAAGGACATTGTAAGAACTTGGCTTTACTATACAATACTACGATGTGAGCAACTTACTGGCAAATCACCATGGTCACAAGCTTGGATCATGGGATACGGTGTTGATGAACATGGGACTAAGATGAGTAAGAGTAAAGGCAATGTTGTAGATCCTTTGCCAGTCATACAGAAGTTTGGTGCGGACACGTTTAGATTCTGGAGTGCAAGTGAGATCAATTTGGGCTATGATTTTAGATGTTCGGAGCAAAAAATTGAATCAACAAAAAAATTCCTTAGCAAGTTGTGGAATGTTTCTAGATTTCTTTCTGGATTTCCAATTTTAAAATCAGTAAATCTTGGAGCTGCTGACAAGTGGATCCTTTCTGAGCTAGACAAGGTTGTAAGTGAATGCAAGAAAGGATATGCAGAATTCAACTTTTTCATTCCTGCTACTGCTTTGAGAGAATTCACATGGAATATCTTTGCTGCACATTATATAGAAATGACAAAAGGGCGTGCCTATGGTGCTGGATTTACTGAAGAAGAAAGGGACAGTGCAATACACACACTGCACAAAGTGTTATCTACAATACTGCTTCTTCTTGCGCCAATCACACCATTTATCACAGATTATCTATGGAAGAACCTCTACTCAGACAAATCCATACACAAAGAAAGGTTTCCAGAACAAGAAAATCATGAAGACTGGACTAGATTTACAAAA
>DATIDL010000160.1:0-29412 GCA_035456305.1 Nitrosopumilaceae archaeon | reverse complement strand
AGAACTAAATGGATTGATCAAAAGGGAAGATCTTGGAAAAATAAGAGGTCGATCAAGGAAAGATCAGTTAAAGATGGCACAAGAGTTTGGAATTGAAAATCCACCAAATGCAGGCGGAGGTTGCTTACTAACAGACCCAGCTTTTGCTATCAGAGCAAAAGATCTTTTCAATCACATACAAACTCCAACAACAAATGATATTGATTTACTAAAAATTGGAAGACATTTCAGATTTGATGAAAAGACAAAGCTAATCGTTGGAAGAAATCAAGATGAAAACGAAGTCTTAAAGGCACTAGCACTAGATGGAGACATTTTGCTTGAAGCAAAAGATCATGTCGGTCCTGTCACATTAATTCGAGGAGAAAATGCATCAAGCCATGTAGAGTTTGGAGCTACAATCACACTAAGATATGGAGATGCTCCTAAAGACACTCCGAGTGTTGTGACTGTCCAGAAAAACGGCACAAGCTCTGAAATTTCGGCAATACCAGCTTCCGAGTCAGCATACCTACAATACAGAATTTAGACGTGCAACGTAGTCTGTGAATTCGTCTTGACTAGTAAGACTTTTTGAGGGAGTTCCTCGCAGTAGATTCGTATGCAAGCTCAAAAGGCACCTACGTATCTCAAGGCCATCACACTACGAGACACTAGCGATGTCCATGCAGTAAAAGAGGATGTCAAAAAAAACATGATTCTGGTTCTCAGAGTCACGCCGCTTGCACAAAAAAATGTAGAAGAATTAAGAAAAGTAGTTGAGGAAATCTATGCAATTGCAAAAAGCATCGGTGCAGACATTGCAAGATTAGGTGAAGAAAGAATTATTGTCACGCCACCAGGTGTAAAAATCTGGAGAGCAGAATACGATCTAAAATAGTTTGATTGCTTCTTGAACCTGCGGACAGGTTGTCATAATTCTGAACATTCTGTGAATAGACATGGAAAGGTTTTCTGATTTTCTCCTTTCACCGTGGTTTACTATGACTCGTCTTAGCTTTGGTCTTAGTTTGTGTACAAAAGACATTAGCTGGTTGTAATCGCTGTGACCACTGAATCCATCAAGTTTTTCTGTTGAGCAGTTGATGTTTATGATCTCTACTTTTCCATCTTTTCCTATTACAGAGACTTGTCTTGCGCCATCAAGTACTCTTCTTCCCATTGTTCCGTTTACCTGATAAGAAACAAACAAGATTTTATTTTTCTGTGATGGTGCAATGTTTTTGAAATATTCCAAGACTGGCCCACCTTCAAGCATACCAGATGTTGCAATTATAATGCAAGGTCCTTCCCGTAACGGTTCTTCTCTTGCATCTGCATGTTCAATGTTTGTGAAATATTCAGAATCAAACGGGTTGTCATCTGTTTCCAATATTTTTTGTCGCAGCTCGCGTGCAAGATATTCTGGATATGCTTCATGAATTGATGTTGCTTCAGAAATCATTCCTTCCATAAAGACTGGGGATTCAACTATCTGACCTGCCTTCATGTACATGTCAATTACCATCATAAGCTCCTGAGCACGACCAACTGCAGGTATAGGAATAAGCACTTTGCCTCCGTTTCTGAGAGTCTCATTAACAGATCTGATAAAGGCACCTTCTACCTCTTCGCGTGTAGGCTGGATGTCTTCTTTTGCACCGTATGTGCTTTCAATGAGTAGAGTTTCTACCCTTGGATAGTTCCATACCGCACTTTCAAGGAGCATTGTTTTTCCAAATTTCAAGTCACCACTGTAAACAAAGTTGTGATCACCGTTTCCGATGTGAAAGTGGCAAGTAGCAGAACCCAAGATGTGGCCTGCATTAGAAAATACAAGTTTGATGTCTGGAGAAATATCAGTAACAGTTCCATATGGAAGCGTTATTGTTTGCTTCATGACTTGTTTTACATCCCTTTCAGAATACAGGGGTATCTTTCCTTGTGCCGCAGCAACCTTGATTGCATCAAGCTGGATCAGATTCATCATAGGTAAGGTTGGTTCTGTGCAGTATACGGGTCCCTTGTATCCATATTTGAATAACGCTGGCAAAAATCCAGTGTGATCAAGATGTGCATGGCTGATTACAACTCCGTCAAGCTCATCTAGTGTTATGTTTGCCCAATCAAGTCTTGGATATGCTTCCATTGCACTTTTTGCACCTGGGTTCACACCACAGTCGATTAGAATTTTACTTTCATGTGTTGTCAAAAGCATGCAAGAGCGACCTACTTGGCTGAATCCACCAAGAGTCATCAAAGAAACTTCGGCAGTTTCAGAAAGTTTTGGTCTGAAAATTTGTTCACCGACTTGTTTTAGATGCTTGCTTCTTTCTGAAGATGAGATTTTTAGATTATAATTTATTGTTTGAATTGTTTGTGATTGAATTTTGGTGGCCTTTCTTATTCGAAATCTCCAGCCACTTTTTTCAACAAGGTCTGCCATGTTAAACGCTTCATTGTTAAACAAAAGCCAGGGTTTCTTTACCTCAACAGTGACTTCACCTATGGCAGTATCAAAGAAAGTTCCTCTCAGATCTGCTTCTTTTGGCAGGACTTGAGTGAGTATCTGTCTTGCCTCTTCTTCGGTTTTTCTTATCGATTCTTCTGTTCGTACAACAATTCTTTTTTTGATCACGTTGACCATGTTTGAAACAATTTCATTGTGCTCCATTAGATAACGCGGTTTTTTTGTATAGATTGCAATTCTTGGACCTTCATAATCTATCTTGGTCACATCCGCTTCTTTTGGAATACTTTGCAGTATGGTTCCCATTATATTTGTGGCTGGGGTTAGATCTCGTTGTTGTTGTTTTCTTTGCAAAATATCACTAAAGTGTAATTATGGCTCTTTTCTGTTCTTTTGTTAACAGACGGTATCCCTTCTGATCTATTATTGCAACATTGATTCCGTCTCCAGTTCCAATGTTTCTTGTTATTGCAGCTTTTACTGCACGTAATGCTATGATTTTTCCTTGTTCTACTGTGAGTCCGTCACGGTACTCGTTTTCTAATAGTCCGTATGCGACAGGAGAACCACTTCCGGTTGTCACAAAAGTTTTCTTGTCAAGTGAGCCAAACATGTCAATGTTGTACAAAGATGGTCCATGCTTGTCATAACCGCCTACAAGAATGTCTGCAACAAATGGATAGTATCTGTTTTGGAAGAAGATTAGAGATGCTAGCCTTGCTATGGACTTGATCGGAAGATATTCCTGTTTTTCTATTCTATGTATGTTGGAATGGTATCGTAACATGTCAGTGACGTTTTGTGCATCTGCAACTCCTCCCGCAATTGTCATTCCTGCGTGGTAGTCAATTTTCTGAATTTTCATAGTGTTATTGTTTGCTATGAAATAACCTGCACTGGCCCTCATGTCTGCGCACAATACTACACCGTCAGTACAACTGATTCCTACAGTAGTTGTTCCATGTAGTGTGTGCTGTTCAACATAGTCTGACAAATAACATTCTCCTTAACTAAAGATGCCTTGGATAGGCTAGCACCCTTTTAAATAACTTTGTGTTTCCCAAACGGGAGATTGATAAATAATGAAATTTCATCAAAAACCCATGTCCTCGCATGTGATGGAACTCCCAAGACAGATAGTCATTGGTGAAAAAAACATATCAGATGTTGGAAAATTTATAGCTGATCTTGCCAATCCTAGAAAGGTTTCTCTTGTTTCTGGGGAACAAGTAAGAAAAATTGTACAAACAAAAATTGTAAAATCACTTTTAAAATCAAAGATAAAAAATGTCTGGCACATTAGCACCAGTAATGATGTAAAAACTGCAAAAAAAACTCAACAGAGCATAAGCAAGGACAAAAGCGATCTAATTATTGGAATTGGCGGCGGCAGATCTGTTGATATTGCAAAAATGATCGCATTTAATTTGAAAAAACCATTTGTCAGCATACCAACTTCTGCATCACATGACGGAATTGCAAGTCCTTTTGTTTCCTTGCGTGGTGATAAACCACATTCGATTGTTGCAACTGCACCACTTGGAGTCTTTGTAGATATCGAAGTTCTAAAAAAGGCACCAAAAAAACTTCTTGCAAGTGGATGCGGTGATTTGATGGCAAAAATAACTGCAGTCAGGGACTGGGAACTTGCTAGAGATGATGTTGGAGAGTATTTTGGAACATATGCAGCAAACCTTGCTTCAATGAGTGCAAAAATAGTAATTGAAAATTCAAAATCAGGAAAAAAACCAGATGTCAGGATGATAGTAGAAGCTTTGATTAGCTCAGGTGTTGCCGCCTGTATTGCAGGAAGTAGCAGACCATGTTCTGGTGCAGAACATCTTTTTTCTCATGCCTTGGATTATTTGGTTCCTGGAGTTGGGTTACATGGTGAGAAGTGTGGAATAGGAGCCATCCTAATTTCCAAATTGCAAGGACAGGACTGGAAAAGAATTGTCTCAACGCTAGAAAGTGTCGGAGCTCCCACTACTGCAAAACAAATCGGTCTTAAACCAGACATGCTTGCAAAAGCTCTGGTAATGGCACCATCACTTAGAAAAGAAAGATACACAATTTTAAATAAAATAAAAATGACAAGAGAAAAAGCTATTTCACTTGCAAAAAGCACTGGTGTTTTATAGATCAGGCTGCTTTTGGTGGTGCAGCTTTTGCTTCAGCAGGTTTTGATTCGACTTGCTTTGCTTCAGTCTTTTCCGCCTTTTTGTAACCTTCGATAAAGTTGACTTTATCCAAGGCAGGTACAAATTTGAAAATGTCATTTACTATTGCTCGTTTTATTACTTGCAGTCCTTCGGCAAGAAATGTTTCTTCAGGCATGGTAATGTCAATCTCTTTTCCATTTATCTTAAATTGCAGCTTGGAATCATCAACAGGTAATCTTCTTTTTAAGAGTCCCAAGATTTTGTCATTGTCGGTGTCTAGAGATTTTACTATGTTTACGTCATAAAGAATGGTTTTTCCGGCAAATCTGTGATTAAAATCAACTTGAACTCTGCCAGATCCAATAAATCTTACAATTCCAGTTCTTTCATCTACATCTATTGCGTCTCCAACTGAGACTTTTTCAGCGTCTTCACCAAGCTTTCGTAATGGAATCATTCTGACTTTGCTTGGGTCTCTTGTTCCAAATCCTTTCTCTGGTGGAACTTCGACTGTAAGTTTGTCACCAACCTTGGTGTCAAGTAACGCGTCGTCTAGTCCCTTGAGGACCCATGATTCTCCAACTGAGACTAGTCTTGGTTGATATCTTGCATTGGTATCATAAAGTGAACTTGACTTGGCATCTGCTTCTCTTGTGGTATCAAAAACTTCGCCAGTGTCTTTTACCTTGGCAGTGTAATCCACTAAGACCAGTGTGCCTTTTTGAAAAGTCATCGTGATCGATGTTCAAAGTTCCTTATATTAAGTTAACAGCAGGTTAGAGAGCTTTTAGTTTTTCTTCAGCTACTTTGAGTGCTTCTGGGTTTGTCTTGTGTCCCATCATGTCAAGAGTTGATGAAATTGCAGAGATGGTTCTCATCACATGATATTTGTGAACTTCACCCATGCATCCTACTCTGAATACTTTACCTTTAAGATCTCCAAATCCTCCTGCAACAAGTACGCGGAATTTTTCTGAAAGTGTTGATCTAAATGTTTTGTCTTCTAATCCTTGCAAATAGTTTAGTGCAATTACAACAGTAGATCGCGCATCTTCTTTTGCAAATGGAGTAAGGCCCATTGCACTCAAACCAGAATAGAATGCATTTGAACAAACCCTGTGTCTGTTTATTCTTGCTTGCATTCCTTCTTCTAATATGATATCAAGTGCTTCTCTGTATGCGTAAAGAAGTGGCAATGCAGGAGTAAACGGAGTTTCTTTTGTATCATCATAATACTTGAAGTATCTTGCCAAGTTAAAGTAGAATGTGGGTGGCGGATTTGCAATCATGTATTTTTTTGCTTTCGGACTGATTGCTATTGGTGAGATTCCAGGCGGTGCAGCTAGTGCTTTTTGTGCTCCCGTAACGCACACATCGATGCCCCACTTGTCCATGCGTAATTCTTCACCACCAACTATTGACACACCGTCTACAACATAGTATGAATCGTTTCTTGAGGTGAGCTTGGATATTTTATCAAGATATTTTACCATGGTACCAGTCGAGGTCTCATTCCATACAACATAAAACGCCTTGACATCCTTGTTGTTATCAAAAGCCTCTTTTACTTGATCAAAACTTGCATTTTCTCCAAAAGGAGTTGTAAGCCTGATGACATTTGCTCCTTGCCACTCTAACAGGGTAGCTAATCTGTTGCTAAACTCTCCGTTTACAGGAATTATCACTTTGTCTCCTTTCTTTATTAGATTTACAACTGATGCTTCTACTGCGCCGGTTCCAGATGCGCTAAGTGCAATGACATCGCCCGAAGTCTCAAAGACTTTCTGGCTCTTTTCTACAACATCAGTGTATAGTTTAACAAAATCTTTGCTTCGGTGATTTATCATGTGAGTAAACATTGCACGTGTTACTCTTTCCGGAACGTTTGTTGGTCCGGGCAACATAACCAAATATTCCAAATAAATTCTCCAATCTTTACGATTAGCAGCCGTTATTTATAATTAAAGAATTTTTGAGAGTCGTCTTTCTGCATCCATTTTTAGCAATACATTTTTTGTTCCCTCAGGTACCAGTGCCATCCAGTCTTTTCCCATTGCAATCATTTCTCTGATATTGGTGCCAGAAAGATTTTCTCGCTCTTTTAAAGGAACAGAGATTACTTTGATTCCACGTTTTTGGTAAAGTGTGTGCGTAAAGTCATCGTTTGAAAACACGACATCATATTTTGGCACTAAAGAATCCACATGATATGTCCATTTTTCATGGTCGTCTACATCTGAGATATAGTAGATTTTGATTCTCTTCAAGAAATCATCATCAAGCGAAGAAAGTATCATTTGTTTTCTCTCATCTGCAGAAAATGGATTTCTTTTTTCATTACTTTTGTCAGAACTTCCTATTCCTATCCAAAGATTTTCTATCTTTGAGAGTCCAAATTTTATAGCATCCAGATGACCAAGATGGAAAGGTTGAAACCGTCCAATGAAAAGACCATTCATGATTGAAATTTTGTTTGATTGTTTAAAAGATTATCACATCCTATTATGCCAAGGAACTAGAATAGTATGAAACCAATAGAAATCGATGGTGCGTTTGGAGAAGGCGGCGGACAAATTATTCGTAGTGCAGTAACACTTTCCTGTCTGACTCAAAAACCCGTAGAGATCACTAACATTAGAAAAAATAGAAAGGTTCCAGGTCTTAGGGCACAGCACATGACGGCAATTAAGATTCTTGCAAAAATCTGCAATGCCAAAGTAGAAGGACTTCATGTTGGTTCTACAGCAATCAAGTTTATTCCTTCTAACGTTATTGATACAAATCTAAAAGAAGACGTCGGTACTGCTGGAAGTATACCGCTGATTTTGCAAGTCTTGATTCCTACGGTAGCAATTTCAAAAAAGAAATTAAAGATGACAATAACTGGCGGCACTGATGTGCTATGGAGTCCAACTAGTGATTATACAAGATTTGTTTTAAGAGAGGCCTATTCTAGAATGGGAATTAATTTTTCCATCGATATCAAAAAACGTGGATACTATCCACGTGGGGGAGGCATGGTGGATGTAGATGTTTTTCCATGTGAAAAGCTCAAGCCAATTTCTCTTCTAAAAAGAACTAGCAAATCAGTCAAGATCACTTGCTCTCATTCTATGATTTCATCACAAATGATGGAACATGAGATAACAAAAGCCAAAGAAATTTTGGAAAAATCCGGATTTGATTGCCAATATGAGATAAAAAATGAGTTGGCCTATGATATAGGATGTTCATTTTTAGCATATGCGCATGATGAAAGCTCTGTTAATGGTTCTGATTCCATATACAACAAGGGCGTAGATGGAATTGGTCAATCAATAGCAAAGCGATTCTTAGAATCAGAGTTTGGCGTAGATCAGTTTCTTTCTGATATGTTAGTACTTCCCATGAGTCTTGCCGATGGCACTTCGGTGTTTAGAGTGGACAAGATTACAAAGCATCTTGAAACGAATTTGTTTGTTACATCAGAAATATTGAATTGCAAATATGGAATAGGAAAGTTTGACAATGGTTTTGAAGTCAGAATAACTGGAAATTCAAATTCCAGCATCTAACATTGCTGCCATTAGTAGTATGGCTACAGAGATAAAAACAATAATTTTTCCCAGCAGTATTATTTTGGAGCGCAGTTTTTGAATCGAGTCTTCAGACATTTCTTTTGTTTCAATTTTTTTCTCGATCTCTTTTCTGATTATTCTGGTATGAGCTGCAAAAGCTGCGATCAGAGATATTACAAGAACTATTTTTATTGTAAGTATGATTCCATAATTTGTTGAAAAAAGCATGTCGGGTCTATTGAGAATATTGTACGAGTTGTAAAGTCCAGTAGCAATCAGAATAGCTAATGAGGGTACAGCAATTTTGTTAAATTTTCTTCCTGCTCGAATCATTATTTTCAATCTTTCTTCTACTGATGGAGAAATTGTCTTGAGCATTGGAGCTAGAACTATTCCAATGAAGATAGAACCTCCAACCCAGATAGAAGCAGAAATTAAATGCGCCCAAGTAATGAGAGCGTCAGCAATTGGCATAGTCCAATCTATCAATTTTTATGAATATTATCTGTTCGCATCAAAACTTCTGTTAATCGAAGAAGGTTTTTTAGTTATATGAAACCCGTAGCTGTTGAATTTGGTTAGTAGAGGTAGAATCTCCATAATTGGGGCGTTTATTGGACTTGGTCTTATAATGTTAGGATTTGTATATTATGCAAGTTTAGACAACCCTCAGCTGGAACAAGTACAAGTCGATTTAGTTAGTGTCAAGGTGCTTGATACTAACAGCATAGACAAACGCGCAGATCTAGAAGTTGTCTTTCTTGTAACAAATCCTAGTCAAAGAACTCTTACCCTATCTAACATCAGTTACGTCTTGTTTGCAAACGACAGACCTGTTGGAAATGGCGAATACAGTACAGAAGACGTAGCTATGACAGGAAGAGCAGCGTTCTATCCTGGACAATCAATTGAGATTCCCAGTACCTTGAATCTTGTATATACAGATCAAGTTGCTGATGTATATTCTGCCATAATAAACGGCGAACATGTAAGCTATAAAATAACTGGCCAAGTTAGTGTTGAATCAGCTTGGAGCATAGTTGAAAAACAGTTCGAGTCTACTCTAAACTAGTTTAAACCCCAACTTGTCTTTGTTTTTGGCATGAGCTTGACAAATGGAGCTTCACCTTCTTTCCAAGGATTTTCACGTACCCAACTGAATTTTTTATGAAAAGTTTCATACAACCGTTTGAACTCTGAGCCTTTTTCTATAAACTCTGTTGCGCCTTGTACAATTACTGCTTTGTGCTTTCCTGCTGCATAAATGTCTACAGTAATTGCAGCTCTATTATTTTTTTTAAGATTAGAATATTTTTTTGTATCATAGTCTACTGCTATGTAAAAATTACCATTCTCAAAGTAAAAAGTGACAGGTACTACATGTGGTATATCGTTATGTGAGGTAGCTATTCTACATGCTTCATTGTTTTGTAAAAAGTCAATTTCTTTTTGAGTAAATTTTACCATATTATCATCTGATCTTTTCATAATAAAAACAAGTGGGCCGAGAGAGATTTGAACTCTCGACCACCTCCGTGTCAGGGAGGTATCCTACCAGGCTAGACCATCGGCCCAATAGAATACGACTCTTCTAAGAGACGTTATTAACGTTTAATTTCAGAAAACAAGAATAATATGCATTGTTCTTAATGGTTAATTCATGAATGACGATTTTTCACAGGATGAAAAAAATGGATTCTACAAGGCAGTTTTTTCAAGGAGAGATGTGAGATCTCATTTTACATCAGACCCAATAGACGACAAAACCTTATCAAAGATTCTAAATGCTGCTCATCATGCACCGTCGGTTGGCTTTTCACAACCATGGAATTTTATTCTCATTAAGGATCAAAATACAAGGAAAAAAATCAAAGAATCCTTTGAGGTAGAAAGAAAACGCTCATCGGCTCTTATTGAAGATCCAAAAAGATCAAAATATCTTTCTTTGAGATTAGAAGGAATTTTAGATTCTGCCGTTAACATTTGTGTGACTTATGATCCTTCCAAGTTTGGTCCATTTGTAATTGGCAGATCAAGTATTCCTGAAACAGGAATTTACAGCGTCTGTTGTGCAATTCAAAATCTTTGGCTTGCAGCAAGAACCGAGGATATTGGATTGGGTTGGGTCAGCATTCTTTCTAATGATGATCTTAAGAAAACCTTGGATATCCCAGAACATGTTGTTCCTATTGCATATCTTTGTCTTGGCCATGTGTCCAAGTTTGCAGAAAAGCCAGATCTTGAGACAGTCGGATGGCTACCAAGGCTTGATTTGAAAGATGTTGTATTTTATGAAAAATGGAACAAAGTTGAGGATCCAAGCTGGAATCAGATTCATCAAATGATAATCTCAAATCTTGATTACGCTTAAATTGTTACCAGCTTTGATTTTCGTTGGGCTCGTGGCGCAGAGTCTAAGTGACGCGCAACATGGATAGCGCGGTAGCCTCCTAAGTTACAGGTCGAGGGATCGAAGCCCTCCGAGCCCGCTTTAATTGATTAATAATAAACAGCGATCCACATTTTAACAATAAAGATTTTTTATACTTTCAAGTGTATTGGTATCTAATGTGTAATGAAATTGAATATGCGATGCTGGAAGAATATATTGCAAAACTAAAACAAAAAGATCTCAAAGAAAAAGAATCTGAAAAGCAAATTTCAGTTGCAGCATAATCACATGAACCAAGATGCTAAGAATCGTTATTGTCATTGTGCCAATTAATTAAAAAGTGTACAAACGTGAAATACAAATTCTTAGTTATTTGATTTAAATACAATATCAATTGATGAAATTATTATGAAGGCTGTAGTGATCTCAGGTAGTCCTAGAAAAGGTGCCAATACTAAGATCATGATGGAATATGTGTATAATTATGCCAAGACAAAAAATCCTGATACAAAATTCATCGATCTATCAGAAGGTATGGTGGATTGTTATCGAGGACCGGGAGAAGAATATAGCCAAACCACAATACAAGCGGCAAAGGATGTTACAGAAGCTGATGTCTGGTTTGTTGGTTCGCCCGTATACAATTCTCTTTTTAGTTCTGCTCTAAAAAATCTCTTTGAGTACATCAACTACAAGGAAACTGCAGGTAAGACTGCAGGAGTTGCAATATTGGGTTCAGGAAATATCAGCTTCACAAATGTACAGAATGTAATTACGGGATTAATGACGTATTTTAGAGTCATAACAAACCCAAAAGCAGTTCATATGACAGCAGATCAGATAAAAGATGGCAAGATTGTTGATGAGAATGCCATGGTTAGACTACGCGAATTTGTTGATGAGACGCTAAAGCTTGCTTCTTAAACTATTTGTGCTTGCGGAGTTGCATAAACTGTCTTGAAAATCTTGACAGTGTAATCACCCTGGAAGATGTTGATCACTTGATCACCGTCTACGTTTCTTACTCTAAATCTGTATTCATATGAGCCGTCTTCTTGGACATCAGTCTGTGCAAAGTGAACTGGTTCACCATTTTTGTATATCTGGATTATTACAGGATATCCTTCAGCGGGATTGATTACATTTCCTTCAACAAATCCCCATGGCAGTTGATTATCTTCTGATATATGCATTGATATGATTTTCTTTTCTAATATGACTGAATTATTATCTGCCACAAGTTGTGGTTCTAATGGAAATTCATCAGTTGCCGATGAGGTCGGACTGGGTAACATTACAAACAATACAGCAAAGGCTGCAAAACCCAAACCCATTACGGATTTCATGCAAGCCCTACAACAAAAGTCACATATTAAGATGACGTATGATTAGTTCATAGAAATTGATTATAGAAAAGAAACTAAATGATGGATGTAAATGTCGTTGCCATTTTGGTGGAGCTGTAGATTGTCCTAGCTGTAAAAAAAATCATGGAAAACATCATTGTGAACATTGTAAATAAGTTATTTTTTCTTTGTTTTACGTTTTGAGTTCTCTTGAGATGCCAGCATCTTTAGGTTTGCAAGTTCGGTTCGGATAGATTCAATTTCTACCAGAGTCTTGAGATTTGAAATTTCTTTCTTGAGGTTTTCTATTTCCTTGTCCTTGATCATTACTTTGTCTCTGAGTGCATCAAGATCAGTTGAGAGCTCTACCCTAGCTTTGTTTAGTTCCTCAGAACTTATTTGTGCTGATTGTACATGAGAGCTGGTGTTTTCAGTTAGCTTTTTTTTTACTTCATGAGAGCCATGCTTGTGCATGTAGTCATTGCTTTTTTGAGCAATCCAGCATATAAAAGCCAAAAACCATGTTGCAATTATTGCGATTATTAGAATAAAGTGGGTAGCAGGAGGAAGTACAAAATACAGCCCAGTCAAGGTCGCTGCAAAAATACTAGTTACTACAGTGGCTAGATGATTACCAAGATAGCCCATGTTTCACATCCAAATTTGCTTGAATATAATAGTAATGGAAAGTATCAAGTTTGGAAAATTAATTATAAAAAGGAAAGATTTTGCTAGGCAGTAAGGCTTTCAGTATCTTTATTGCCAAAGTATCCAGGTCTTGGAACCTCGGATTGCAAAATCTGAATCTTTTGTAAAAGTTCGTTTCGTAAATCTCGCGCAACTCGCCTTACAGTCGGTCTTGGAACGCCAAGCTCTTCTACTACTTTAGTATAGATATCCTGTTTATCTGTAACCCCTTGGTCGAGTAACGCATTGATTGCTTGTTTTATGTTTGTGCTTTGAGTAGAGCGATTCACAATTTTTAATTTTCAGATCTTCTATATAAGACTGTTACTGTATTTTTTGTAGAATTACTACATATTTAAAATGGAAAATATTTCGACTTGATTCAAAATCAGACACCAAAATACAAGTCATTGTAATTTATCAGATCTATAGAAATTCTATTAAACAATATAATAATCTCAAAAATTTCTCTTAAATAATCTAAAAGGCAGTCTGCTAAACTAATTGCGAGGCAGATTTAGTGAAGAAAGACTCTTATGATTAAGTTAAGCAAATGCAGAAAATGACCAAGGCTACAATAGAGACAAATTTTGGCAAAATAGCGTTTGATCTTTTACCAAATTTGGCCCCAGAGACAGTGAGAAATTTTGTACAGCTGGCCAAAAGTTCGTTTTATGATGGTACGTTATTCCATAGAGTGATACCAGGATTCATGATTCAAGGTGGAGATCCCAACACCAAGAAACCAGATAAGAGCAAGTGGGGCATGGGGGGCCCAGGTCACACTATCAAAGCTGAGTTTAGTTCAAAATCACATCTTCGTGGCATAGTTTCAATGGCACGCGCAATGGATCCAAATAGTGCTGGTTCACAGTTTTTCATAGTTACTACAGATAGTACCTTTCTTGATAGACAGTACACAGTGTTTGGTCAAGTTACAGAAGGAATGGATGTAGCAGACAAGATAGTAAATTTGCCTAGAGATAAAAACGACTGTCCACACCAAGAAGCAAAAATGCTTCATGTAACAATATCAGAATAGGAGATCGAGTTGCACAAAATTCTTACAATTGTTGTAATGTCAGGATTACTTTTTTCCATGTCACAAGTATTTGGTCAGGATATAACTTTTGGTGAAAAACCAAAACAGATAACAGAGATTACAATTGATGTCAATGGAATAGCTCACGTAGTACACAAAGTGGAAGGCAGTACAAAGACCCAGCAGATTGAAACATACAATGGAACAATGTCGAATCTCTCAGTAACAAATGAGAATGGTGGCGATGTACAATATTTTACTTTAGAGAAACAACCCATAGCCGTAGTGTTACCGCCAGACAAGGATATGACTTTCATCAGGTATGACTTGACTGATGTTTTGTCTTTAAGAAATGGAGTGTGGACTTGGGATTATACTGGCCAAGAAATAACTAATTTCTACTTTCCAGGAAATGTTGATATTATTTGGGTAAACGAAAATCCAGTGTATCTTGCAGGAAAAGGAATACGACAGCATGGTGGTGCAATGAAACTAGAATACATCGCTGATGAACCTATGATTTTAAAAGAAACGACTTGGGAAAATGAAAAATTCACTGTAGGAATCAGAACCCTTACGAGTATAGACATGTTTGAATTTGATCAGTCATCAAAAAGCCTTAGTTTTGATATTTCGGATGGCGGTTCGTACACTACGGCAATTATTCCTCTAAAACTGCTATGGGAGCCGTATGATGTGTACCTAAATAGCAACGGGACAGAAAACTCTGAGTTTTACAATAACGGAACACATGTTTGGATTGGATTCAAGCCAGAAACATCTGGAAATGTGCAGATCATAGGAACAACAGTGATCCCAGAATTTCCATTATTTGTTCCACTTGTAATAGGAATTTCTGCAGTTATTTTAATTCAGTTCAGAAATAGATTCCATTTCCACTAGATTATTAGTGGTATTATTTTACCAAACAACATGCAATGTGGCTGCCATTGTATAAAGTGCGGAAGTACTGAATTAATATCAAATCAGATTGGAAAGACAGAAAGTGATGGGTATTATGATATGCATCACACTTGTAAAAAATGCAATGCTCACTTTGATCATTTGGAGGGAGAAGTATTTGATTCCTGTAAGACGTGCAGTTATGAATCCACTAACTAAGTTGCATTATTTTGTTAGTATAGTAACTTCTACGTTCTCGTGAGTCTTTCTGTAATTCTCCGTTGAAAGCCATGTTTGCCAACACTTTTGAGACATCCAGAGGTCTTGCAGCCCAGCCATATTCGTAAAGCTGAGCAACTACTTCTGAAACTGTTCTAGGTTGTTCAAAAAAAGAATCTCTAGAAAGTATGTTTATTTTGCTTTTAATTTGAGTTGTATCAATGGATATGGGTCTAACAAACTCTGGTTCGTGAATTTCTGCATCTTCAAGCGAGCTTAGATAATTTGTCGATTGGGTTTGTTCAGATGAGACGTACTCGGGTGTACTTGTCCTTTCAGAGACATATCTAGATAGATTGTTTACAACCTCGTCTATGCTTTGGTTGTCTACGTAGAAGTCCTTAGATTCTACTTCAATCTCATTTGCGCCGAATTTTAGTCTAATTTTAGCCATTTCATATACTCATTTGTGTATTTTCATTTATCCTACTAGCTCTAAGCTACTTAGAAAGTAGATCAAAAATTTTACACATGTCATTTTGATTTTTTTCCCCAAGTGTGCTAAAAGGTAATCCATTAATCAAAAATATGCAGAAAAAGTCCAAGGTAGCAGTAATAGCAATAGCCATAGCAGTAATTATTGGTGTGTTTGGATATCTTCAATATGCTTCTGCAATGCAGCTAGATGTATCGATTAAGGACAGTGAAATTGTAGAACGAACAAGTTCAGGTTCACTGTATCAGATGCAATTAGAGTTTGAAAATCCATCATTTATGATTCTCAATATAGGTAAAACAGACTTTGTGATATCTGTAGAAGACGAAGATCTGGGTGCAGGAGTTTTAGAACCTTTTGTAATACCTGCTATGGGCAAGATTGTAGTAGATGCGCCCTTTCTTGCAGATAATGCAGTGCTTGACAAATATGATAATAGTGAAGTGTCTCCATCCGTGAAGCTTAGCGGCATAACAAGATACAATCTGTTGTTTACTACACTTGACATTCCGTTTACATATTATCCAACACAAGAGGAAGCCAGAGAATTTATACACGGTCAGTAAAACCAGCAAAACATGCTGACGGTTTTTGGATCAGTTGCTCTTGATACCATAAGAACGCCTACGAAGGTTTTGAAAAATGTTCTAGGTGGCGCGGCTACATTTGCTGCAATTTCAGCAAGTTTTTTTGTTAAACCGGGATTGATAGCAGTCGTAGGCCAAGATTTCCCGAAAAATTACCACAATACTCTAGGCAGATATCTTGATTTGAGAGGACTTGAGCGTGCAGATGGGAAGACATTCAGGTATGATGGAAGTTATGATGAAACACTCAGTCATAGAACAACAAACAAAACAGAACTCAATGTTCTTGGAAGCTTCAAGCCTACTGTACCAGAGGAATACAAAAAATCCGAATTTGTTTATCTGGCAAATAATGATCCTGTGCAAAACACCAAAATTATAAAAGAATTTGATAAGGTCAAGTTTTCTATGTGTGATACGATTGATTTTTGGATTTCAACAAAAAGAAATGATGTCATAAAAATGATGGGAGTAGTAGATTCTGTAGTAATAAATGACGAAGAAGCAAAACTTCTAACCAAAACACAGAACTTGATAAAATGTGCAAAAAAAATCATGGAATGGGGTGCAAGATATGTGATTATTAAAAAAGGCGAACATGGATCGTTGCTTTTTTACGAGGATTTGGTTTTTCCCTCCCCAGCATTTTCTATGGAAAATATTGTTGATCCGACTGGGGCAGGAGATTCATTTGCAGGAGGCATGATTGGATATATGTCTAGCAAGAACAACACAAAGATTTCAACTATTAGGGAAGCTGCAGTCTATGGAAACATAATGGGATCGTTTGCTGTTGAAGAATACGGATTGGATGGATTAACTAGATTAAGAAAATCAAAAATTCGAAAAAGATTCAATCAATATAAGAAAATGGTACGCTTCTAACAAAGGTTATAGATGTCAAATAAAAATCAAAAATGATGGATGACAGGCTAGAATCAATCTTCAAGATGCAAAAAAATCTTGAAAAGATGATGAAGTTAGATAGATATCCAAAGGATGTAGAAGGAAAAATTTCTGCTCTTTGTACTGCCATAATACATGAGGCAATAGAACTTCAGCGTACAACAAACTGGAAGTGGTGGAAAACACCTGTGGTTTTTGATGAGGCTGCAGCACGTGAAGAGCTAATTGACATATGGCATTTTGTGGTCCAAGCATCACTTGAATTGAACATGACACCAGAAGACATTCTCAATGAATATCAAAAAAAGAACAAGATCAACCAAGAAAGGCAAAAAAATGGTTACTAGACAGATATCACTGAATCAATTAACGTTCTAATCTTAGTGATATCGGTTTGATCTATCTCATCTATGAGTTTGACTTGCGTTTGAAATGTCATGATTTCTGTCTTTGTTAGTGTTAAGATTGGATCCGGACTTGACGAATTTATTATTCTTCCATTATGGTCTATGCCATTTCTATAAAGATTAAGAAGCGAATGTCCTGGTTTATGCCCAGCAGTATCTTTTCCACAAATGATAATTGTCTTTATGTTTTTGTTTGAAATCACGTATTTTACTAATGAATCAATTCCTTTGTTTTCAGAAAGTAATCTTCCGGCGATGGCAATTTTTGTCATCAAAGTAGATGATGAAATTTCTTTTAACAATTGCATGCTAGATAAAGTGCATAATGCAAGTGAAGATTGTAGATTTCCAAAAAATATTTCTTCATTAATTGGAAATAGTTTTTTGCAAATTTCTCCGGCTATGTTTTCTATTAGATTCATTTCCTAATTGTTTGACGTAGAATTTTTGCAGTTTGATACAAGTTTTGTTTGCTTACAAGCGGATGCACTGGCAAACTGATAACAGATGATGCTGCCCAGTCTGTGACTGGAAGATTTTGTTTTTTATTATAAAATGGAGTTTTGTGTACGGGTGGAGAGTAGTAAACTGATGCTCCTATTCCCTCAGAGTTCAACGTTTTCATTATTTTGTCTCTATTTTTAGTAGCTATTGTATACAGATACCAATTAACCATCTCGCCTTTTCTTTCATGAGGAAGAATAACATTCAGACCAGACAAGAGATCAGTGAGAATTTTTGCGTTCTTTCTTCTTTGACTAAGGAATTTACCCAGTTTTTTAATCTGAACCTTTCCAATTGCAGCATTTATCTCTGGCAGCCTTAGGTTTAGACCAAGAATTCTAGTGTCATATCCGTGTTGCATTCCATGATTTCTTATTTGCCTGAGTTTTTCAAATAGTTTCTTGTTATTTGTAACAATTGCTCCTCCCTCCCCAGTTGTCATTACCTTTGCTGCATACATACTAAAACAACCAAGTTTGGAAAAAGTTCCTGTCTGTTTTCCTTTGTATTTTGAACCAAGAGATTGTGCAGCATCTTCAATTATTTCTAAACCATGTTTATTTGCAATTTCAGTTATTTCATCAATATACGCTACATTACCATACAGATGAACCGGAATTATCACTTTAGATTTTTTCGTGATTTTTTTCCTGAGATCATTTGGATCCATCGTATAGTTCTCTTTTTTGATATCAACAAAAACTGGTTTTGCACCAACTGACATTATGGAATTTGCTGTTGCAACAAAAGTAAACGAAGGAAGAAGTACCTCATCTCCTTTTTTGACATCAAGTGCATAAAGTGCTGCTTGTAATGCGGCAGTGCCAGAATTTACCGCAACTGCGTATCTTGATTTAACAAATGATGATAAGAGTTTTTCAAATTCTTGTACGCGTTTTCCGCCAGAATTTGCTGCAGAAGTCAGAGCTCCTTCTGAAAGTACAGATTGTACCTCTTTGATTTCTTCTTTGCCAATAATAGGAATATTTATTGGAACTTTCAATCATTAATTTGTGATTATTACTGAGATAATAAACCTCACCAATCAAGCCAAAACCAATTTTTATATTTTGGAACAAATGGAACGGAGTTAAATGAAAGTCCATTTGCACGAGAATCAGTCAGGCTACAAGATGTTTTTGTATATTTTCTATATTTGCGCAGTAATAATGGCATCAATAACCGCATTTGGAATATACGCAATGCTTGGAGAATGGTCAGAAAAAGGAACCTATGTCATGGGAGAGGCACTTGTCAAGACTGAATTTCCGTACAAGCACTTTGCCAAATTAACAACTTGGTTATTTTTCTCATCAATAATAGGATGGTATTGCGTATCAAGAATTGGTTGGAAAAAAACTGTTAAGATTCCATCATGGAGATTATCACTTTTGCAGCTCATGCTGGTAGGATTTTCTGTAATTTGTCTTTATGAAGTGATGTATAATTTTACAGTTCTTAATGCGCAAATAGCTGCTGGAATAGTAGATGGCAAAGTTCCAGATATCGATTCATTAACAATTGCTTATCCTGATTCAACAAGACCTTGGAATTTGATATTTGCCACAAAAATGTTTCTTGCTGGATTTATCATAAGCTCACATGCTCTTTATTTGAGTACAAGACCAAGAAAACAAGAACACGAACTTAATGCGTAACTTTATAGGTTTACAAAAGCAAATCTGATTCAAATTGGATGTTACAGAAAAAGTCGCACTTGTTGCAAAAGATCCTACAGAAGAAATTGTCACAAATGAAGAGTTGACAAATCTTTTCAATACCAATTCCCATCCCAAGCACTACATCGGGTTAGAAATTTCTGGTTTTTTACATCTTGGTAGTCTCATACTTACTGGTTTTAAAATAAATGATTTTATCAAAGCTGGAGTCAAGTGTACAGTTTTTCTAGCTGATTGGCATACTCTTATCAACGATAAGCTTGACGGTAATTTAGAAACCATAAAAAAAGTATCAGAATATTATGCAAAAGCCTTTCAGTTTCTTTGTCCTGGAGTCGAAATACTTCAAGGCTCAAAACTTTACGAATCAAGAAAAGAATATTGGAAAGAGTTAGTACAATTTGCAAAACATGTGTCGCTTGCACGTACAATGAGGACACTAACCATCATGGGCAGGTCAGAAGGCGATGAAAAGCTTGATCTGGCCAAGATGTTTTACGCCCCCATGCAGGCAGTAGACATTCATTCAATGGATCTAGACATAGTTCACGCAGGAATGGATCAAAGAAAGATCCACATGCTAGTAAGAGAAATTTTTCCAAAGATGAAATGGAAGGTGCCAGTAGCTGTTCATCATCATCTTCTGCCAGGCCTATCAGAACCAGAACCTGCTTCTAGTGAAGATTCTAAAATTATGAGTAAGATGAGTAAATCCAAGAGTGGCTCAGGAATATTCATTCATGATTCTGATGAAGAGATAAAATCTAAGATTAAGAAGGCCTGGTGTCCAGAAGGTGTTGTAGAAAACAATCCATTGTTACAAATTTCACGGCACTTGATTTTTCATGAATTCAAAGAACTCGCTATAGAAAGACCTGAAAAATTTGGTGGAAATGTATCATATACCAATTATTCTCAACTAGAATCAGATTTTGCACAAAAAAAGCTTCATCCCACTGATCTAAAAAAAGGTGTAGAAACTTGTCTCATAAAGATTATCAAACCAATACGAGAGCATGTAGTCCTGCAAGAAGAGATTATTGAGGCAATAAAAAGAAGTACCTAGAGTTTTGGTCTTACTTTTTTTGAAAATAATGAAAGCATTTCAAGCGAGTTTGACAAACCAATAAAGTTTACAATAAAATAATGTATACCAATTTTCACATATTGTTTTAGATATTCCACTACTTCGTCTGGTGTACCAAGAGCTATACTATCTTTTGAACGCGTGACAAATTCAGTTATTGATTCATTTTTCTTTTTTAGTTGTGATACAATTTGTTTTACTTCATCCTTGTCATTTCCAACTAGTACTCGCAACAAGACTGAATTTTCAATTTCATCAAAATTTCGTTTGATTTTTGTGCATTGATTTTTTAGTATTTCCATTTTAGATTGTAAAATTTCTGGTGTACCAAATGGATGATTATATCGTGTGGCATGTTTTGCAGCAACTGCGATTAGTTTCTGACCTGAACCACCAACCATGATAGGAGGATGCGGTTTTTGCATTGGTTTTGGACTACAAATGGCGTTTTTAATAGAATAGTGTTTTCCCTTAAAACTAGATTTTTCTTTTTGCCACATTTTTTTGATTATTGTTAATGATTCATCAAGTTGTTCAATTCTTACTGATGGACCGTCAAAATTATACCCATATGATTTGTACTCATATTCAAACCAGCCAGCACCTATGCCAAACTCCAATCTTCCGTTACTCACAGCGTCTAGAGTAGAAGACATTTTTGCCAAAAGTGCAGGCGAACGATATGAATTACAAGTAACGACTTGACCAATTCTCAGTTTAGATGTAATAGCTGCTATTGCAGACAGAAGTGTGTATGCTTCAAAGAAAGGAAGTGTTCGTTTATCTCCATAATACGGAATAAAGTGATCATATACGTATCCTGCATCATATCCAAGTTGTTCGGCTTTTAGCGCAACAGATTTGGAGAAAAGGAATTGGTCATACGCATTGTTATCAGGAAACTCATCTAGCCATCCTTGCGGTAAAGTTAAACCCACATGGATTGATTTCATGTTAAGTTTTTTTCGCAGTAGATTCTACGATATTGTATTTTGAAGTGTATCCACGTGGATTAATCATCATGTTTTTGTATCTATAAGTAGATGAATTTCCTACAATCACTGTACTTATCATACCAAGCTTGTCAGAATGATTTTCGAGATTCTCAAGATCAGTTAGAACTATTGTCTGAGATTCTCTGTATGCCCCTTTTACTATTGCAACTGGTGTGTTAGGTGCTCTGTATTTTAGTAGAATTTTTCTAGTATCTTGTAATTGATGAATTCTCTTTTTGCTGGAAGGATTGTAAATGACTATAACAAAATCACCTTGTGCAGCAGCTTCTACTCTTTTTATTATTACTTCCCAAGGAACAAGCAAATCACTCATGCTCAGTACCGCAAAATCAGTCATCAATGGAGAACCCACTAATGCGGCACAGGAATTAAGCGATGACACACCAGGAACTACCTCAACGTATAATCCACTTTCCCTATCCCAGCCGGCTTCTGCCAGTATTTCATATATCAGTCCTGCCATACCATAAATTCCTGGATCTCCACTTGAAACAAGAGAGACTATTCTTCCCGATTTAGCGAGTTCTATGCATTGATGCGCTCGCTCTACCTCTTGAGTCATAGCATATCTGTAAACATCTTTACCTTCAATCATATCAGCTACTAGATCAACATAGGTTTCGTATCCTACAATCGTATTACTTTCTTCGATTACTTGTTTTGCACGAAAAGTCATATGATCATGATGCCCAGGACCGACACCAACAATGAACAATTTTCCATCCATGACTGATTTTCTTTTTTAAAGCAATTTATCCGTTTTCACGAAATTTTTCTATTGGAAAGGATCTACAAATGGACAGTTTACTACATGATCACTATTCATTGGTCGTGCAAGTTCTACTGTTATATCATCAGATGATTTTTTTGAGTTAACATCAGATATTGTTTCAAGAAGTGTAGCTTTTAGTGGTTCTTTCCAAGTAATCACAGATATCCTCCATAATGGACTGTAATTATCATCACCTAGTGCAGCCGAAGCAATTCCAGCTTGAAATCCAAGTGGTCCTGAGCCTTTCAGTCCGTTTGTAAATTGATATAGATCCACAGCTGCAGGACTCGCTATTGTTTTTGCAAGTTTAGGCGCATTTGTAACTCCTATCATACTAGCTGCTTCTGAGGGAGTTGCGTCAGTAACAATGTAGTAAATTGTCTTGCCATCTGGCCCCCATCCCCTATGTGCTACAAATGTTACTGTCATTTTGTCGGTGTTTATATCAAGAATTTGCGCATCACCGTATGGTGTCTCATCAGTCAGGGTTTTGTCTTCTTTTACAGTCATTTGACCATCAGGCCAAACAATTTGTGGCATGTTTATGATAACATCGCTATTTTCAATTTCTATTTTTCCATCTTTTTGTGCATCAAGAATTTTTTGTACAGAATCTAAAATTTCTGCTTTCTTCTCATCCTTCCAAGTTACATGTTTTACAGAACGTATTGCACTATACTGCTCTGTCTGTATTGGCGTGCTTGAAAAGACTTCATCTTGAAATCCATGCATTCCATTTCCCTCAGCTCCATTAAGAAACATGTAGACATCATCTAATGCATCTTTTGGAGTTTTACTCAAGGGTGGCGCTATCTCAACTTTCCATTTTTGTTTTTCTGTGATCATTTTAGCATGCGTCTTGTCATTTGCGTCAGTTACAATGTAGTAAAGTGGTTTTCCATCAAAGAGTCCTTTGTGTAGAGGAATTTCCACAGGAACATTTGCTCTTGAGATTTGTACAGATCGTTCCAGTAAACTTTCAGTTTTTTGGTTTGATAGTTCAGGTGTTTGTCCTCGTATCCAGCCATCAACACTTACTGTTGCCGTAAACTTGTTTGTGTTTTTTGTATGTAAGGCAACTGCAGCACCTGTAAATTCGTAAGAACCAGAACTTGTACCGGGATCCACTAGTGTCAAACCAAAGATTGTGTCCCCATCTACTGTCCATGTCGGTTGTCCTTTTGCATCATCTTTGTTAATTTCATGAAGAATAACAATTTGGACTGGTTCGCTTGCTGCATATGTCAGTGAACCATCATACAATGAACCCTTGTTTGGAGATAGAATGATAGCTAACTGATGACTTTCATGACCTTGGCCAGGGTCTTGCATTGAAGTTAATGTTTGTGTAAATTGAACCTTTTTTGTTGAGGTCTTTGCATTTACAAACTGATCAGTCAGTAGTGGTATAGAGAATATTGTAGCTGAAATTGCAATAATTGCTATTACAACTACATATTTGTTCATAGAGTCGAGAGCGCGGATTTACATAAATGCTTTTTCTATGTTTTGTGCAGATATAGCAAATTAGTTTATTTTTGCAAGTTCAAATTCGTCGTGTAATGCTTGTACAGCAGCGTTACAATCAGCATCTTTTACAACAAACGCAAGATTAAGTTCTGATGAACCTTGTGCAATCATAACTACGTTAACTCCTTTTTTTGCTACTGCTGCAAAGACTTTGGAAGCCACGCCAACAATTCCTCGCATTCCAGAACCAATTAATGCGATGATTGCAACATCAACTGTAACCTCAACTTTTTTGATTATCTTACCAAGCAGATTCATTTCAAGTGTATTTACTGCCTTGTCAAGATCATTCTTTTTTACAATGATGGAGATGCTTGATTCGGAAGGACTCTGTGAGATCATCATAACATTGACTCCGGCTTTTGCAAGAATAGAAAATATAGTTGCTGCTGTTCCAGGTGCACCTACCATACTACCTCCTCTAACATCAATCAGTCCAGTATGTCGTATGGCACTAACACATTTGACAGTTTTTTGTGTATCAATTTTTGGAGATGCGGTTACAAGGGTTCCAGAATTTTTAATGTTAAATGTACTTCTTATTCTCAGTGGAATTTTTTTTGTAACTAATGGTTCAAGTGCACGAGGGTGAATGTATTTTGCACCAAAAAGTGCCATCTCCATAGCTTCTGTATAAGAAACTTCTTTGAGCACCTTAGCGTTTTTAACAATTTTTGGATCAGTCGTCATTAACCCATCTACATCACTCATTAACCAAACTTCATCAGCCTTTATGCTAGATGCCACAATTGTTGCGGTGTAATCAGAGCCCCCCCTTCCAAATGTTGTTATGTGTCCATGTTGATCGGCTCCAGCAAAGCCACCAATTACAGGCAGCGTCTTTTTTGCTAAGAGAGATTCTATTGTGTGAGATACACGAAGTCTTGTTGTATCCATAAGCGGTTTTGATTCTCCAAAGTTAGAATCTGTCACTATGCCTACGTCTTTGCCTGTAAGAGCTACAGCTTTTGAACCTAAATCAAGCAATGCATATGCAATCAGATTGATAGACAGTCTCTCCCCAAACGATATTAGATAATCAGAAGAGCGAGGAGTCACCTCACCAAGCAAGAACATTCCATGTAACAGTTCTTCTAATTCCGCTAGATCGGTTTTCATTTTTTCTACTAGCTCTTTTCTTACCTTTGGATTTTTTACGCATTCATTTGCTATCTGCATATGACTTTTGATTATTTTTTTTGCTAGACTATTTGCAGTTTCTTTATTTCCTTTTTCTATCAGAGCAGTAATGCGTATCAGATCATCGGTTACTCCACTTATTGCAGAAAAGACAGAAATTATCTTATGCTCTTTTGATAATGAATGGATTAGTTTGGCTACATTCCTAATGTTAGAAACAGAAGAAATCGATGTGCCACCAAATTTCAATACTAGTTTCAATTTAGTATACCTGACTTGATTGTCCTTAAATGCTTTAACTTTCTACTCTGGGTGCCAAATAGAAATGAATTCTGCCTACGTTAGCAACTTTAAATTCTAGCCTAAGTGGCATTTTAGTTGAATATTCACAAGTTACTGTACCTGCTATAGTACCAACAGCTTTTACAATGCTGTTAAGATATTCCAAACTATAAGTTGCTGTACTGTCTTCCTTTACTTCAATATCTGGCATTTCAGGCATTCCTTCTTCCAAAGTGATCGTAGCTTCCCCCGAATCTCCTCTTCCAGAAAACTCTGCTTTGGATGCAGTTGCGTTTATGGATAAATATTCTGATACTACCTGAATGTCACCTAGAATTTTATCAAACTCTGTAGATGTAACACCAATCTTTGCATTATAGGAAATTTTTGGCAAGGGCGTGTCTGTTGCAGAGCTCTCAATTAGCCTCATTTTGTATTTTTTATTTTTTCCTATTGTTACAATTAATAAATTGTCTTCTGAGATACTAATCTCTATACTGTCCTTTTTATCAGCCCTCTTGATTAGTTTGGAAAATTCATCTATTCTAACACCAAACTTGACATCGCTATCACACTCGTATTTTTCAAATGCGGAGTTTGGCCATGCTATGTCTATTAATGCTACATGTGATGGATCCATTCCACGAAATGTTATTCCTTCTCCTGTTGATTCAAAAGTTGCTTCTTCAACGAGTGTAGAAATTGCAGAAATAATCGCTTTCCATTCGTCAGAGCCATTAGTTTTAGCTGAAAATACCAAACTGAATCACATGTCTAATATGTTCAAGTTAAACGTTATGCGTAATTGCGCCAAGTGTAATTACATTTGGTGCAACGATAAAACTGTGTTGTTGGTTCATCCGCACTTCTTGTTTGTAACATCCACCAAACAGCCTCATTATGTCCACATTTTCCACAATCAATTTTTATGGTTGGAAGTGTTTCTTTTTTCTCGTTCTCATCCAAAACATCGATGGTCGAAGTACTTTCTACTGTAACTTGTTTTCTTTGTTTTGCACCTTTTTCACTGTGACCACATTTGGGACAAGTAAAGTTGGTATCAGAGCTGTCCTGTTTTAGACGTGCCTCACACTTGGGGCAAAATTTCATTTATGCACCTTTGATTTTTGAATTTACTAATTTTTTTAGTTCGTTTGCGTATTCAATTGCGGTTTTTGTTGCTTTTTCAATTTCCTTAAGTGGACTTCCTTTCGATGTATTTACACGCATCCAATATTCTCTAGTAAGAGGATGTTTCATTATTACACCAGCAAATTCTATGCTAGATTCTTTTAGAAGTTCATGTTGTACGATGTACAATGTACCAATGTCGGACTTGGTTATAGTCAAATAAACTTCTTTTGGAGAAGATTTTGTTATGGTAGCATCCATGTAAATCAAAAAAATACTTATTGAGGATATAAATCATTACGATGAGTTGACTAGTGAAAAGAGCTTTATCGGCAATGTTGAGTTGGTAAAACCAAATGACAAATTCAAGAAAGACGACAATGTTGTGATAAATGTGAAATTTTCTGTTTTGGGAGCATTACGTGAATCATGGAATGAAAAAAATTGGGAAAAAGCATACAGTAAACATGACAATGCTTTCAAGATAAAGTATGGAATAAAGCTCTTCAGTGGAGGATTACGAAAGCATGAGCTTGGAAAGCCGGTTGATACATACAGGAAAGCTGCTATTTTTTGGACGCGTAATCCAAGACTAACTCAGGTAGCAGAAAAAAAGATCTGGGTGCAGATAGCAAAGAATTTTGAACCATTTATTCCAAGAAACGAGGCCGAAGCCCAAGAAATGCTTCTTGATTTTGATGAAAAAATTCAGTTTAATGCATCAGATCTAGGTGATGGCAAACACAAGATTGGCGCAGAAGTTTTTGTTTCTTGGTTAAAACATGAATATACCGAATCTTTTAGTGAAAAAACACATTCAAAAGAAATTGAGATCGAGATTACCAAATAGGTTATAAATAGAGTTTTTAAAATAAATCACGTATGGCAAAATTTGATGGAATTAGAGGACAAGAACTACTTGAAGTTGAAGACAAGTCAGAAAAAGAAAACGAAATAACGCTAATCTTCAAGGACAACAGGTATTTGTTCATAAAGCTAGAAAACGGCAAGATGGTAACTAGTTCAATACCAGAATAGTTACTTGTTGATAAATTTGTGATAAAGACCTATCGCTATTTCTTGGGACTCTGACTGAATAGAGCCTGGTCTTTCTTGGCGTACTTTATCAATTGCAGTTTTTACAGACAAATTTTGATATTTTATGAGGTAACAAGCTAGAATGGTGCCAGTTCTACCAATTCCTGCAGCACAATGAACCATAATAGCTTCATTATTTTTTATTCTTTCTTGTATAAAGTCAACAGCAAGATCTATTTTTTCAATATCTGGTGCAGACAGATCTTCGGTAGGTACATGAAGATATCGTACATCTTTAATCCAAGATTCAGGAAGAGATTCTTCAGTCATTGTTATTATTGATTTGACGCCTTGTTTGAAAACCCAATCTAGTTCTGCAAGAGATGTGGGCATACCACTGCCTGCAAGTTTGTTGTTAATCAGCCAACTAAAGTTGGTTGGTTTTTTTGTTAACCTACCGTGTACTTTTCTCCATAGATTTCCAGGTTTGCTCAATGATAATTGTTGAATTTTTCCATATATTTAGACAGCGAAGATGGTCTGAGTAAAGTTCACACTGATTATAAATAATAAAAAGGAGTTATTGTCGGACTATCTATTCTGCTAGTTCAGTCCAACCTTTGACGAATACGGAGTTCCTGTATAATGGAACTGGTTGTCCGACGGTAAAGTCCATTGGTCTCATCCAAAAGATTGCCTTTGTTGGGCAAACACCAATGCATGCTCCATCAGAGATGCATCTTTCTGGATAAAAGACAAATGCTTTTCCTCGTTTCCAGCCTTCTACTGGTTTTACTCTTAATACGTCTGGTCCTAGGGATGTACAAATCTCTACGCAGAGTGCACAACCTATACACATTTGTTCGCCTATATCTGGAATAATTCCAACTGGCATGTTTATCGATCATTGTTCTTGACGGATCTTAATATAACTTGCTCAAAAAACCCAAGTTATAACGGCGTTTGAAATTTTATAACGGTGTTAAAGTGGTGTGATGATTCAGTTGATTACACTTAGATCATTCTAAGAATCTGGAATGGTTTGACAAATATTTTGTAAAAGTAGTTGATCGACGTTTTTTTATAATTTGATTTTATTTTTAGTTGTAATGGGAAACAAAGTTCATTGTGCACACATACTAGTAGAAAAGCTAAGTTTAGCACAAGAACTAAAAACAAAAATTGTAAAAGGTGAAAGCTTTGCGAATCTTGCTAAGCAGTTTTCCATCGATGGATCAAAAAGAAGAGGTGGAGACCTTGGTTTTTTTGGTAGAGGAATGATGGTGCCAGAATTTGAAAAGGCGGCATTTTCATTAGAGAAAGGACAAGTTTCAGACATAGTAAAGACGCAGTTTGGATACCATATAATAAAACGATTAGACTAACGGAATTGCATTTAATGGAATGGTGATTTTTTTCTTCTCCTTAAGAAAATCCAGCGTTATTTCTGAATCATTTTGGTCCAAAAGTATTTTTTTTGCCATACTTGTCTCAATAAGGCGCTTTCCTGTAGGAGATAGTACCCAACCTTCTTCTTTTTTAAATCTGACCATACTTGCCACAACGATGTAAGAATTAGTTATTTTTGCCATGCTGGTGATTAACATTACATATGAAGTAACAAGCTTGCCAACTTCTTTTCTTTCATTTAAAATATTGTACAGGCCGTTAAGTGAATCAATTACAACTAGAGATTTTTTATTACTTAATTTTACTAACACGTCAGTTAGCATCTGATTCCATAGTTCAAGAGTTGGCCGAAATAAAACGAGGTTTTGTGGGGTACCAAGTATTTCAGATGCAAGATAACCACTGTACAACAGATCAAGATCAAGATAGAGTACATTGATCTTTGTATCCTGAACAAGTTTTGCAAGAAAACCTGCTTTCAGAAATGGATCAGAGTATAAAACAGAATTAATTTTGGATTGTGAAAGTATGTCATCTAAATCCAAAACAACATTTTTGGTTACATCATTATCATGATTTTTAAGCAACAAAACATGTAGTGATGTTGTAATATAATAATGAATTCAGATTATGATGTCGCACAAGATTTTCCATTTAAAAGTAGAATCTA
>DATIDL010000159.1:0-2357 GCA_035456305.1 Nitrosopumilaceae archaeon | reverse complement strand
TGAAATAATAAAACGACGCTATCTTAAGCTACGAATAGAAAAAGACAAGATGCCAGATTTGATACTTGTAGATGGTGGGAAAGGACAACTGAGGGCCGCACTTGATGCACTAAAAAATGTAGGGACAGACATACCGTGTGTTTCGCTTGCAAAAGAAAATGAGGAAATTTATCTACCGAAATACAAAGAACCAGTAATAATTCCAAAAAATAACCAAGGATTAAAAATTTTACAACATGCAAGAGATGAGGCACATAGGTTTGGAGTTGCGTATAATCGATCACTACGCAAGTTTAGTTAGTTGCAACAGTAATCATTGGTTTATAAATAAGCCACCTTGTTTCCATTTTTGGCAGACCAGTTTTTTATATTTACACTTGAAATGAAGCACATGCAACAACTAGAAGAGCGATCTAGTCTCTTGGATGCGATCGTAAATATGAACGATGGAGTAGGATTGTCATCACATGATATAAAATCTGACAAACCAGAACATGTTGAATCCATCAGATACGAATCATTTGCTCTTCTAGATCACCTATCTGTCATAAAGATGGAAATTGATATCATAAAAGAAAGAACAAAGCATGTGGTAGACAAAAAAACACAGACACAGTTTTCTAGAATCGACAAGGAAATCGCAAAGATGACAGAGCATCTTATTGAGCTAAGACCACAATAAGATATCAAAAATTAAATTACAAGTATTCATCAAGTGAATCCTCGCGTAATGGCTGAGCATCAAATCCCATTTTTAAGAGATCGTTTGCAAATTCATCTGTGAATCCATGCACTGTATACACTTTTTCAGGATTTGATTTTTTTACTAGATCAACAAGTTCGTTATAATCACAGTGATCACTTAGGGCAATTGAATAATCATGCTGTCTAGCAAATGAAAATCGTCCCGATTGCGCCCAACCACTAAAGCCGATTGTTATTGCATCATATTTTGATTTCATATAATTAACAAATTGGCTTTTTCCACTCATATTAGGCGCAATCATTACCCAAGGCTTCTTTTCTAACAAACCATTTTTTTCAGCCTCGGTGTGCCCCATGGTGTCTTTTATATTAATTCCAAACGATCTGTGTAAATCATTGATTTTTTTCACAGAATCATGATAGTAAAGCGGATCCCAATGACCAAATAGATACGAAAGTGTTTGGGCTTTCCCAAGTTCATAGCCAAGTAGGATAACCGGTTTTCCCTTAGAATACATTTCAGAGATTATTCCATTCACTCTTTTTACGGTCTCACCTATGCTTGGAAAAACAAACTCTGATAATCCAAACGTGCATTCCATGATAAGCGTTCTACATTTTGGAACTTGAGCTCCTTTTAGAAATCCTCTTGTTCTTGTACATATATCCCCAGTGTAAAATATTTCATCACCAAACAATAGTCCACGTGCTCCAAGAATGTGTCCAGCATCTACCATTGAAAAATCTTCAAACTCTTCTACAAAATTATTAATATTGTATCCACGAAGCTTTGCGATCTCACTTGTTTGTTTTGTAGTTAAAAGTAACCCGTTGTTTTGATTATGTAAATGATCTATATGTGCATGCGAAACAAAGGAAATGCCATCTTTTGTGCCATGTTTTGGATCAAGATAAACGCGTACCTCATCCTGATATGACATAATTCCATTTGCGGTCATTTTAATGCATGATGCCAATCCGATTCAAAAACACAAAATCAGATATAAATTACAAGATTAATGCGCAGTTAGTGTCTAGTCAATGTCAGGTTAGAAATTAGTTTGTAAGTTCTTTGAGCCTAGTTTTTCCATCGATCATGATTCATTTTTCTAGTATGACATGGGCAGTCACATGGAATTGTATGGCAGGCATGATGTTCGCTTGACTTGCATTCCATAGCGACGAACATTATTGTTTTACCCCTGAAAGAACAGCATAATCAGTGTGAACTAGAATGTAGCTACCTATAATGAGCAGAGGAATCCATAGAGATTCAAAGACCAATCTATTTGGCGCATTAACTAAGTTTGAATGATTTTCAGTTACAGTGATACCAGTAGGAATGGATGGAAATTGTGTTGATAGAACGTGATTTTCAGATCCGGTTACGTATGTTGTGCCAGACTGAATAGGTTGATCTAGTGCTGATATCACGCTGACATCGGCAACAGCATTATTCACATAGTCATCATATGAAAGAGATGCCAAAAATCCTAATCCTACTAGACAGAGGGTTATACCGAAAATTATACGTGTGTGATGAACTGTGATAGATTTAATCAACTATTCACAAGAACGATATTTTTCATTATAAGAAGAAGTAAGTAAGAAAAATTACAGACAGAATTAGGGTAAAAAATTGAACCTAAGCT
>DATIDL010000158.1:0-4359 GCA_035456305.1 Nitrosopumilaceae archaeon | reverse complement strand
AAGTCTTTTGCTAGTGATCGATAAGTACCAACGATTTTTTGTGCAAATTTTTTATTTTTTTCAAATTTATCACGCTGAATTTTTTTGCGGTTAAATGACTCTTTTGGTTTGACGTCAAGAACTATAACAAGATCTTCTTTTGGAAGTCCAGTGTCTAGATTCAAAAGCCATTTTAGATCAAGACCATTAGTTATTCCATAAACTAGATTTGATTGGTAGTATCTGTTCATTATTAGAACATAATTTTTTGCAAGTGCATCTTTTATTTCCCCTATCTTTTCCCATCTATTTGCAGCAAGAAGGCAATGAATCACTTGGGGCGGGAACTTTCTTTTTCCACCAAGGTAATTTTGGATCTCTTTTCCAATCGGTGTGGCATAATCAGGAAAACTGAAAATTTTGTATTTTAGTTTTTTTGATTTCAAATATTTGGCGAGAAGCTTTGATTGTGTTCCTTTACCTGCTTGATCAAATCCCTCTAGAACTATTATCATGAAATTGTAATTAATTGAGAACTAGATAAATTAGAATCTATCAAGGTTTATAACTTAAAAATCCTTTATTACTTTAAATGGGCTTGGTAAACTATATGGCAAAAGAAATCTTGAAAGAAATTGGCAACAAATCACGAGAATTTTATGAATTCGTACTTCCACCTGTGGACATGCTATTAGAAAATAACAATTTGATTGTTACAATAGACATACCAGGTTTTGATAAAAAAGACATCAAGCTGAGAATTAACGGAAACATTCTTTCCATAGAAGCTAAAAGAGAAACAGATCATGACGGAACCATAATTTGGCATCAAAGACCGCATGTAATTGATAAAAAAATTAGATTACCAATCGATGTAAAAGAAGGAGAGGATGCTGTTGGTTCTGCAAAATATCTTCATGGGGTTCTAACTCTGAAGATTCCTATGAAAAGTGGAAAAGACATAACAATAGAGTAATTCAGTGTTTTCTTAGGAAGACAGAAACTCCCATTATAATTATAGAACCTATCATACCAATTTGTCCTACAGATTCATTCACAGTATACAAAACTGTTGAACCAACAAAAACTGCCGCTGACAGAATGCTTCCTGAAAGTAATATACTTCCAAATGGTTTCTGTGTTAGATTCTGCAAGGATTTGTTGTCATCAAGATATCGTTTCAGCTCTGGTGCAATTGATATGGTAGCATCAATTGATTTTGCAAATTTGTTGAGAGAATATTTTAGCTCTTCAACATATGCATCTCTGATCAGGTTTTCCTCCTCCAAAATGTTTTGTAAAACCTTGATGAATCTGAATTTTACCTTGTGTGTGAGATAGATTCCTTCAAGAATTGATGCCATTCTCATGTAAAGTGCTAGGTGTTTTGGAAGCTTGAATGGAAATTTACTCATTGTCTTGTTTGCTAGCTCCATCAGTGCTTTGACTTCCATGTTATCCACTTTTTTTCCATGCATCGCCTGAATCGACATGTCGATTCCTTTTTCAATTATTCCATGATTAAAACCAGGAATCAGCATTCCAAGATCATTCATTGCATTCACTGTTCTTGGAGGATCCTTTTCAACAAGCGAGAGATACAATCTGATGAGTTTGAGTCTGGTTTCATTGTCCAGTCTTCCAACCATGCCAAAATCATAGAGTATTAGGGAACCATCGTTTGTTACCGCAATGTTGCCAGGGTGAGGATCTGCGTGAAATATGTTGTGATGTAAAAGCATCGTAAAAAACACCTTGTGCGTCTTGATTACGATTTGTTCCCTGTCTATTCCTGCTTCATCAAGTGCCTTTATGTTTGTAATTTTGATTCCTGGAATGTACTCCAACGTGAGTACTTGTTTTGAAGAGTGATCATCTATTACAGAAGGAATTATCACTTTTGGATAATTCTGAAGGTTTCTTTTTATGGTCTTTAGGTTTTGAGATTCAATTGTATAATCCATCTCTTCGTTAATAGTTTCAATAAACTGTGAAAGCATTGCCTCTGCAGAATAACGCAAATTTGGATCTACAAACTTCATTCCAATAGGAAGAAACTTTTTGAGAATTCTGATGTCCTCTTCTATGATTTTATCGATGTTTGGTCTTCTTACTTTGATTATGACATCTTTTTCTTTTATTTTAGCAAGGTAGACTTGCCCAAGTGATGCGCCGGAAAGAACGTTTGTGTTTATGTAATCAAAGTTTTGTTCGATTGGTCCAAGCTCATTTTCTATTATTGGTCTAACTTGATCAAATGGAGCTGCAGGTACGTCATCTTGTAATTTTGCAAGCTCCTCCATGTATGGTTGTGGTAAGATATCAGCTCTTGATGAAAGCCACTGACCAAGTTTGATGTAAACTGGTCCTAGTGATACAAAAGTATTAAGAATTTTTTTTGCGTTCTTTTGATATCTTTTGGTGTTTACATTTTTTCCTTCTTTTCTGACCCATTCTCTTCTATCTTTTCTGAGTGTTAATATCAGTGGCAAAAGTTTGAGAAAGATCTTAACGGTTCTTGTTTTTGATATGACAGATTCCTTCCTAGAGATCTTTGGCCTTTTTTGTGAGAGAATAGCCTACGTATCCAAGTGCTATCGATGCTAAAAATCCTGTAACCAGTGAAACATGTTTTGCATGCTTGGTATTTTTTTGTAATTTGTAAATTTCTGAAGCGACCTTTTTTCCTCCAATAGCTGCTGTTGCAAGGCCGATGAGAACTTCTGGTGCGTCAAAGACAAGATGACCTAGTGGATTCTTGCGTGGATCAACTTTATCCATATGAATCAGGAATTTGTCGTCATATTCTCGAATGTGTAAATTTCCATAGCGATATTGTTTGTTGGCACCATTTTTCTGACCTAATCTTGTTTCTTCGGCTTCTTCAAGCATAAAAGGTCTAACTTCTTTTGGGACCTCAATTTCATCCCAAGTCATAAGCAAAAATTCCTTACACTAAATATAACTTTAGCTTGTTTGGGTTGGTGTTTTTTTTCTCTTTTTGATTCTATAGTATGCAAACACGCCAGCTACAGCAACTATGCCCAAAATTATGAATAGAGAAGCATCAGGTAAACCAGATTCATCTTTTGATGTATCCTTATAGAAAACTGTAGTATCATAGGTAATTGTATTTTCATTTCGTAAAGAATCCTTGTATTTTGTAGTGATACGTACATCATGTTCTCCTTCTCTTGGCTCGCCATCAAATTCAATTGGAATGTTGAATGGTACCGGTGAATCAGGTTCTAGTTTGTCTATATATTGAGTTGATTTTTTTATGTTAGAGTCACCACGAGGTTCGAGTGTAACAAATGCAAACAGACCATCCACATTACCTTCGTTAAGAATTTCACCGATAACAGTTTGTTTTTTTGACAGTTCTATTACATCGACATTATAGATTGTCGCGCTAATTAGTCCATTAATGTAAAAGTCAATGGTTTTTGTGATTGTATTTGTGTCACCATGTGCATTATAGTATGTTATTTCCACTGGTAGATGAAGCGACTCATCTTTTAGATTCTCTGGCACATACACATTAAATGAGAAATGTTTACTTGATTTTGGTTCTATTGTTCCAATATCCCATGTGTTTTGATCAAATACAACATTTTCCAAGTTGGTAACTGATTGAGTAGTTGATGAGATACTAGTTTGGGTATTTTGCAAAACTATGTCAATATTTGATATTGGTGCAGTGCCCAAGTTAGAAACTTCAACAACTACAGGATTATTTTTTATTGATGTGAGTATTGGATCTATTGCTTTAATGCTTAGAGTACTGTCTCCTGTAAGTTTAAAATCAAAATTGAAAAAAATATTTCTTTCTCCAGTTTCTCTTAGTCTAGAATAATCTACTTTTATTGTTCCTGGATATTGTCCAAGATCCAAATTCTTGTCTACGTTAACAAAAAACGTTAGTGAAAATACATCACCTGCAAGGGAATTATCGTCTTTATCTGCTAGAATTAGAGCATCTTTGCCATCTGATGGACTGAACCCAGATGGTAATGACAACTGTCCTCTTATTCCCGTAATATCCTGTGTGCCTATATTTGCCATAACTACAGTTAGTGGCACATTCTGATCTCCTGCATCCACTTCGACTTTTTGCTCAAAAGTGCCAAAATATGCATCAAGAAACTTGATGTCAGCAAATTCTCTTTCAAATGGAGAGTCTGATTTAGTAAATTGTCCATATGCATTTATGACAAAAAGCTGTCCAATGAAAAATATCACAAACAGCATAGATAATTTTCTCATCATACAGCTACCTCCATTCCTTTTTGTTCTGTTCCCTCAAAAGCACGACCATCTTTTATGGTGATGATTCGGTCTACATCACCAAATTGTTGTCTGTCATGTGTAACTATAATG
>DATIDL010000157.1:0-11796 GCA_035456305.1 Nitrosopumilaceae archaeon | reverse complement strand
TGAACTAGTTCCAGGAATAACATCTGGAATTGGTTCTGCAGAATATTCTGGAATTCCACTTACTCACAGAGATTATGCATCTTCTGTCGTCTTTGTTACGGGACACGAGGATGCTAAAAAATCCAAAGAGTCCGTGAAATGGAAAAAACTTGCAAAGTCTGTTGATACTATAGTAATAATGATGGGTCTTTCAAGGCTTGAGATAATCTGCAAAAACCTAATTGGTGGTGGATTGGACAAAAAAACACCTGTAGCTGTGATACAAAATGGTACCACACCAAAGCACAGGATGGTAAAGGGAAACCTTTCCAACATATCTCAAAAAGTACAGCAGGCAAAGATCAGACCGCCCTCTATAATTATAATAGGTAAGGTAGTGAATCTCTCAGAAATAATAGGTTGGAGAAAATGATTACGGGAAAAACTATAGCAATTACGCGCTCAAAGGAAGACTCGGAAGAATTTGTTCAATTGATAACAAAGGCAAGCGCAAGGGCAATACCGCTTCCAACAATCGAACTTGTTAGCAAAGGCGATAAGATAGTAGACGAATTTTTGGATGCAATAAAGCAAGATGATCCTGATTTTTCTGTCTTTATGAGCTCAAAGGCGGTAAAACTCTTGTTTGATACTGCAAGAAAAGTTTCAAAATATGAAAAGCTTCAACTGGCTGTTGCAAATACCAATGTGATTGCAGTTGGGCCAAAGACAAAGACAGCGCTTGAAGCTGAGGGTATAAGGGTTGCCCACATGCCACAAAGATACTCTTCTTTGGGAGTAGGCGAAGTTTTTACAAGGTTAAATGCGGAAGGAAAAAAAGCCATCATTCCACGAAGTGGTGCATCTACTCCGTTTCTTGCACAACTTCTTGAAAAAATAGGTCTGCATGTAAAAGAGATCTATCTTTACGACGTGTGTTCGTTTAGAGATACATCACAATGGAATGAGTTTAGAGAACTTTTTGCAAACAAAAAAGTTGATGGCATTGTATTTACAAGCGCATCATCAGTAAATGCATTTTTTGAGATAATGTTGATGGATTCTGATAAAAAAACACTGCTGGAAAATTTACAAAAATCAAAAATTGTTGCAATTGGACCATTTACAGCTGACGAATTGAAAAAATTTGATGTCACTCCGCTGATTTCAGAAGTTCACACAGTATCAGGAGCTTTTGAAAAAATAAAAAACTGTTTCAATTAGCTTGGCCTATTTAGCTTGACCTACTCCGCTGTACAACTAGTATGAGTTGTATAAGCTATTTATAATATAACGGGGTTATGAAAGCAGATGGCAACTGAAGACCTCAATATGGATTATAGTAAATATGATTTCAAGGACTCTACTGAGATGTATGTTTATCTCAGCAAGAAAGGTCTTTCCCGCGGAACAGTTGAAGAAATAAGCAAACTAAAAGGCGAACCACAGTGGATGCTTGACTTTAGACTGAGATCATATGACATTTTCATGAAAAAACCAATGCCAAACTGGGGAGGAGATCTGAGCAAAATTGACTTTAACAATATCTACTATTATGCAAAGGCTTCTGAAAAGACAGAGAAGAGCTGGGATAATGTTCCAGAAGACGTCAAAAACACATTTGACAAGCTTGGAATTCCAGAGGCTGAAAAGAAATTTCTTGCTGGCGTAGGAGCTCAGTATGAATCAGAAGTTGTTTATCATAATCTAAGAGAAGACCTTGCAAAACAAGGAGTAAAGTTCCTTGATACTGATACCGCTCTAAAAGAAGAGCCAGAAATTTTCAGGAAATATTTTGGTAAAATCATTCCTCCAGAAGACAACAAATTTGCTGCACTAAACAGCGCAGTCTGGAGTGGTGGATCATTCATTTACATTCCACCTGGCGTTAAAGTAGACCTTCCACTACAAGCATACTTTAGAATCAATGCAGAAAACATTGGTCAATTTGAAAGAACACTAATTATTGCAGACGAAGGATCAGAAGTGCATTACATCGAGGGATGCACAGCACCAGTATATTCTTCAGAGTCATTACACTCTGCAGTAGTAGAGTTGATTGCATTAAAGGGCGCAAAACTCAGATACACTACAATTCAGAACTGGAGCAATGACGTTTACAATCTAGTTACAAAACGAGCTTATGCTTACGAAGGCGCAAGAGTAGAATGGATTGACGGAAACATTGGAAGCAAGCTGACCATGAAATACCCAGGAATTTATTTAATGGGACCAAGAGCACATGGTGAAACATTGTCTGTTGCATTTGCTGGAAAGAACCAGCATCAAGACACAGGTGCAAAGATGGTACACTTGGCGCCAAATACTACATCAAGAATCACATCAAAATCAGTAAGCCGAGCAAATGGAAGAACGACATACAGAGGATTATTGCACGTTGCAAAAGGTGCCACAAACGTAAAGGCTTCCGTAAGATGTGACGCATTGCTTTTAGATGACACTTCAAAAACCGATACCTATCCGTACATGGAGATTAACCAAGAAGATGCTACAGTAACCCACGAGGCGACTGTAGGAAAAATAGGCGATGAACAAATCTTCTACCTTATGAGCAGAGGATTTTCAGAAGAAGATGCACTGACTCTGATCGTAAATGGGTTCATTGAGCCGTTTACCAAAGAACTTCCTATGGAGTATGCAGTAGAGCTCAATAGGCTAGTAAAATTGGAAATGGATGGCTCAGTCGGTTAGACTGGGTTCCATCATATTTGTGTGACAAGCATGACATCGTTTCTCCTATCAGCACTTGGACAAAATCATGTAGACGAAATTTCATCTGCAAATAATGAACCGGCATGGCTTAAAGAATACAGGGAAAATTCCTTTTCAATCTACAAGGAGCTGCCATACGAAGTCTCGCCGCTATACAACAAATACTCTGACGCAAACAAAATGGATCCAGAAAAGATTTCATTTTCGCTAAGCTCAGACAGCACAGTTCCAGATTTTGTAAAAGAAAGAATGGCAGAGATAGCAAATGGCGCAAGCATTGTCCAAATCGGGACAAACATCCACCAGATAAATCTGCCATCTGAACTGAAATCAAAAGGATTGATCATCTGCTCAATCCATGATGCAATAAAGAATCATTCTGACATTGTCAAAAAATCCTTGGATCTTACTGATCCTAAAAAGGACAAATACATCGCACTAAACAACGCATTTTTCAACTCGGGATTTTTCATTTATGTTCCAAAAAATCTGATTTTGGACAAACCGATTCATGCAATTTCATCTCTTTCTGTGGATGGTACCTCTACAATGTCGCGCAACATTGTGGTTGCAGAAGAAAACAGCAAGGCAATGATCGTTCAGGAGCTTTATGCGCCAAAGAACACAAAACAGCAGGCATATCTTGAGTTGCTTGATGTTAGCGTGAGACAAAACAGCGAACTTGACATGGTTACGTTGCAAGCCATGGACCAAAATGCAATAAACTTCTCTACCAGAACAGGAAAAATTGCACGAGACGCAAGAATGAATTGGTACCTTGGATTGTTTGGGGCATTACTTTCTAGATATAAAATTGATAATTACCTAAATGAGATTGGCGCAACTGCAAACGATACTGAGGTTGTGTTTGGAAACAAAAACCAGTCATTTGACATTACGTCAAACTTGATACATGTAGCACCATCTACCACAGGAAGAGTTCTTGAAAAGTCAGTCCTAAAAGATACCGCAAAATCACTATTCAAAGGAATGATACGAATTGAAGAACATGCACACCATTCAGAATCTTATCTTGCGGGCCATTCAATTTTGCTTGACAAGGGTGCAAAATCTGACTCGATACCAGGACTTGAAATTTTTACAAATGATGTCAAGGCAACGCACGCTGCATCAGTTGCCCAGCTTGACGACGAACAACTCTTCTATCTTGGCTCAAGATGCCTTGACAAATCAGAAGCACAGAAAATAATCGTAGAGGGATTTCTTGAACCGCTTTCAAGAAAAATGTCATACCAGATACGTGCATGGATAAACTATCTTATAGACTGCAAGTGGCTAGGCAAAGATCTTACAATAAAAACAGACGAACAGCTAAAGGCAATACTTGAAGTGGAAGAAACAAGATACCGTGAAACTGACATATTCGAAAGCCACTACAAATACAGGTGAGCATCTTGTCTGAATGGGTAAACGTTTGTAGTACAAAAAAACTTGGAAAAGGAGAGTTATACAGTTTTGATCATAATGACAAAAAGATTATGCTTGCAAATATGAATGGAAAAATTTATGCAACAGATAGAATCTGCACACATGCAGAAGCTGATCTTTCAGCAGGAATTTTAGGTGAAGAAGGAGTAACATGTCCATTGCATCTTTCTACTTTCAACCTTGAGACTGGCATGCCGCAAAATCTGCCAGCTGAAAAACCGCTTAAAACCTACAATGTTAAAATAGAACAAAATGAAATCTATGTGGAGGTAAAGTAAATCTTGCAAGCAAGCACAATAAATATTGAAAATATTAGAAAGGATTTTCCAATTCTACAGCGCAAGGTGCACAAAGACAAACCTCTTGTGTATTTTGATAATGCGGCAACAACACAAAAGCCAATCCAAGTGATAGACTCTATTCATAATTATTATCTGAATTACAATTCTAACATACACAGAGCAGTACACCAGCTTGCAGAAGAAGCAACTGCAGCATATGAAATGACAAGAGACAAAGTCACAAAATTTATCAACGCAAAAAATCGCGAAGAAATTATCTTTGTAAGGGGAACAACAGAAGCGATAAATCTTGTTGCATATTCATGGGGAAGACAAAATGTTCAAAAAGATGACATTATCGTAACAACAGAATACGAGCATCACAGTAATATCGTACCATGGCAGCTGCTTACAAAAGAAAAGGGAGCGAAACTGGAATACATTGGAGTAGACGACAACGGGGAACTAATCCTCGATCATCTTGATGCCTATCTGGAAACAGGAAAAGTAAAGCTTGTTACTTTTAGTCAGATGTCAAATGTTTTGGGAACAATTTCTCCAACCGAGGAAATCATAAAAAGATGCCACGCAAAGGGAGTCAAAGTGCTAGTTGATGCAGCCCAATCTGTTCCACACATGAAAGTTGACCTGCAAAAACTAGACTGTGACTTTTTTGCATTTTCCGCTCACAAGATGTTGGGACCTACAGGAGTAGGAGTGTTATGGGTACGAAAAGAAATCCTAGAAAACATGCAACCATTCAATGGCGGAGGCGACATGATAAGGGAGGTTCACAAGTATGAGACAAGCTGGAATGACCTGCCATACAAGTTTGAAGCTGGCACACCAAACATCGCTGATGTAATTGGATTTTCTGCAGCTATAGACTATCTTGAGAACATTGGCATGGATAAAGTAAGAGAACATGAAATTGAATTGACAAAATATGCTCTAGACAAAATTTCTGCAATAAAGGGAATCATACTATATGGACCGTCAGATGTTAAAAAAAGGGGAGGAGTGATTTCCTTCAATCTTGGTGACATACATCCGCATGATCTTGCAACTATAATTGATGAAGATGGAATTGCTATACGTTCAGGTCATCACTGTGCACAAGTGTTGATGGAAAGACTGGATGTATCTGCAACATCCCGCGCAAGCTTTTATATTTATAATACAAAGGAGGAAGTGGATGTTTTTATCAGGTCACTTAATAGAGCAAGAGAGTTGTTTAGAATTTGAGTAGCGCAGATATTTACCGGGAAATCATTCTGGACTATTACAGAAATCCACGAAACTATGGAAAAATAGAAAATCCAGACATTGCAAAACGGGACAGCAATCCACTGTGTGGTGACGAGCTTGAAATGCACATCAACCTAAAGGACAACAAAGTGTCTGATGTAAAATTCACAGGCAAAGGCTGTGCAATAAGCCAGGCAAGCGCATCCATGCTTACGGAGCTCATCATGGGAAAAGATTTCGATTATGTTAAAAAACTGACAAAAGAAGACATTCTTGAAAACCTAGGCTTACCTGATCTTGGACCTGCCAGAATAAAGTGTGCACTCCTTTCTCTCAAGGTTCTCAAATATGGCATATACTCATACGTATCAGAAAAGCTAAATGATGTTGCCTCTGCCGATAAGATAAAAGAAGAAGCATCCGGTCTGTTCTAAGTTGACAGACAATCAAGCATCAATACTTTTACAAGTACGAAAAATAATTTTTGAAAAATTCAATGATGTAAATCTCAGATTTACAAATGATGAGGTGTTTGAAATATTAAAGAACCAAGATGGTGCCAAATCGTTAACAATTGATGATATGAAACCTTTCTTTAACCAACTACATGAGGAAGGACTGCTCAGGCCAATAGCACAAGACTTTACAACCCAGTGGTTCAAGCTGTTTGGACTGGTAGAAAAATCAAAATGTAATTCATGCAATCTTGAAATCTATCTGGGCACATTGGAAGAAAAAAGATGCCCAAACCATGCATGTAAAGCAGCTATTTAGTTCTGTATTTTTCTGCTGCTTCTTCAAGTGTTTGAATCATGGGCAACTTTGCTCCTGTCAAATACAACACTAGTGCGCCGCCTGCTGTGCTGATGTGGTTTATTTTTTCTGTCAAGCCATATCTTTTCAACGCTGCAGTAAGATGGCCTCCACTTACAATGGTGGTTGCAAAAGAATTGGCTACTGCTTTTAGAAGACTTTCTGTTCCAAACTTAAAATTGTCATTTTCAAAAAATCCTGCTGGCCCACTCATAAATACGGTTCCTGCACTCTGTATTGATTTTGTATAATGCTCTACAGTCTTTGGACCAAGATCAAGTATCTGGTCTCCCTTGTCAAGCTCTCTCACATCCATCTCAACTCTCACACCGCCCCTGTCAGTTGCAACATCTACGGGTGTCGAAAAAACATCTGGGTATTCCCCGATAAGAGAATGAGCTTTTGAAACTATTTCTTCCTCCCTTTTTATCCCAAGCGGAAATTTTATTCTGCCTTGTGCACGCATGAAAACATTGGCAATGACTCCGGTCAGCAAGATTTGATCCGCTCTGCCATTTTGAATCAGTGTTTTCATTGCTTCTAGTCTGTCAGCAACCTTGGAGCCTCCAAGCACTACGACATGTGCTCCCTTAGCAACTGTCATTATCTCATCTAGCTTGCGAACTTCACGTTCTACCAGTCTTCCTGCACAAGCAGGTAAAATACTTGAAAATCCGACAATTGAAGGGTGTGATCTATGTGAGCTTGGAAAAGAATCCAGCACGCAAAGGTCAAAAAGCTTGGCAAGTCTTGTGACCATAATTGTTTTTGCGGCTTCGGCAGGAGAAAATTCATAATTTTCTTCAGCGCACAGCCGGAGATTATCAAGCAAAAGTATCTCTCCATTCTTCATGTTTTTTATTTCTCTTTGAGCTTCTGCGCCAATTACATCCTCGACATACTTGATCTTGCGACCAAGGATTTTCTCTAGTGCTTTTGCATGCTTTTCCATTCCAGTATAATCCTTGTTTCCAACTCTTCCTTGGTGTGATGCAATGACCACTTTTGCCCCCTCAAGATCTTTTAGGGATTCTGTGGATTCGCGTATTCTGCTTGTCTCAAGTATCTCCATGGTTTTTGGATCTATGGGACAATTCATATCAACACGAAGAAACACCGTCTTACCTTTAGTATCGAAATCTTCCAGTGTAAGAAGTCTCACGGCGATCCTATCTTCTGGTACGGTTAAAATCTTTTAGTCTGACAAGAGATCTGACTTCTACAGTTTAGAGTTTACTCATCTGTATGATCTGCTCTTTTGGCAAATCTATGCCATGCTCGTCTTCCATGTGTTTTTTGACTTTTTGAACCAATTCTGATTCAGATTCCGTTCTTATTTTAAAATCACATTCATTGCCGTAATCTTTGCAGATAACTTGGTATGTCAATGCCCGTCTGTCTTTTCTTGTTATATTTATTGTTTATTCTTGATTACTGCATAAATTTTGATACGATGTCATTTTATTATAGATAAATCAGCGTTAGTTAGACATGAATCTTGAAAATTGTCAAAGGTGTTGTTAGATGCAACAATGGATCTTTGATATTCGTTCTAAAAAATTTCTCTTACTCTTGGTATTGTTCATAGCTGTCACAATTCTAGTTTATGGAAAAATCACAAAACCTTTGGATGATGCAGTTATAACATATGCACAATCTCTTGCAGGCAATCAAATCCAGGATCTGACAATGGAAATTTTCACGGAAATTGGAAGTGTATTCTACATGGTGATATTTTGTGTCATACTGTTTGTCAAAAAAAGTACCAGGAGGCTTGGTCTTGTGCTGATACTTTCTATTTTGGCAGGAACGATTGTTTCCGCATACGTAAAGGATTTTGTTGGCCAAGAAAGGCCAAAACTGGACTTTCAAGGAACTCCATTTCCTATTGGTCTTGAGCAAGACTCTTCATTTTTTGGGATCGGTTCCTTCCCTTCAGGACATGCTACAAGGACAGCAGCATTTGCCTTTGTGATGGGATTTGCACTCTCTCACAGGTTTCCGCGTGGATGCTATATCGTATGGGTGTATCCTCTCATAGTTTCTATAAGTCGGGTTTATGTGTTACAACACTTTCCAATGGACGTGATTGGTGGTGTACTGCTAGGAATTATAATTGCAAACATTGTTTCTAAAAAACTCAAACTGCATTTAATATTTGAAAAATCAGAAGCCTAACTCGTGCAAAACCTTTGAGCTTATCAAGACCATGGCATAATGTGATTTGTCATGGTGATATATCCAATACATGACATCGCGCTCTTGTTTTATCTTTCGTAATCCAAAATTAATTTCATTAACTACCAAAAATCCGATCTTCTTGGCAAGATCCTTTTCATTTGTCATCAATACTTTGAACGCGCTTTTTTGTGACGAAAATCCTATCTTGACCATTTCTGCTGCCGCTTCTGACGCTTGGGATTCGTTGTCCACTTGAAATGTTTTCAATATTGGCAGCTGTGACGGATGGAAATCCACGCAATTTTTTGCGTATTGCCAAATAAAATCTAGTTGGTCAAGACAATGGATTTTTTGAAAATTTGACAAAAATCACAAAAGATGTGAAAAATATTAACTTTTATGTCAATTACTGATCATAAGCAAAACTTAATCAAGTCAAAAATCTCTAAAAACCCATGACCACCCTCTCAAAGCTTGCAGCATCGTATAAGAATAAGAAAATCGAGGCAACAAAAAGCAGGCGACAAAGTGAAAAAAAACTTCATTCTACTATATCATTAAAACGTAGATCATCATCAGGGCTGTCTTCTCTGGAAAGAAGAAAGGAACAAGCCCTTCAAAAAAAGGAATCGATATCCCAACTGCTCACCCAATACATGGCACAGCGAGACAGCGTACAGAGACTAAAACTGGCAGCAGAAGCAAGACTGAAACAAGAAGAGGATGCAAAAGAGAAGACCTTGCAGGAAGGTGAATTTTCAGAATCCCCAGAGGACAAGGCGCGTGCATCTGAGAAGATAAGAATGATAGATGCCAAGATTGCGGAACTTCACTCTGAGATAAAACAAAGAAATGCTGCAGAAGAAAGACTTGTTAAACTAATTGCTGATACTTCAAAATCAAAGTCAAAACTTGATTCTCAAATGAAGCAGCAATCGCATGCAAAACCACTGCTTTTGGAACAACTACAATCCAGCACTAAAGCTGAGGCTGCCCTGCGTTCTCAAGTTCAGACTAGATTAAAACAGGAAGCACAGGCAAACCGTAATCTGATTAAAATTACAGAAAGGTTGGAAATACTAAAAGCTAAAAAGAGAAAAGCACAACGTAAAGCCAGAAAAGCAAAAAGAAAAGCAAAGGCAAAAAAAGCAAAATTGAAAACAAAAAGAAAAGCAAGAAGAGTAAAGACAAGAATAAAGAAAGCGAAGACAAAAAGAAAAATCAAAACAAAAAAGACAAAATCAAAAGCAAAAAGAAAATCAAAGGCAAAATCGAAAACAAAAAGAAAAACAAAAAAAGTAAAGAGAAAGGCAAAAAGGTCTAAATCTAGAAGAAAGTAGAATCTCTACGCTTCATTAATATTGAATAGGTTGTAATCCTAATCCATGTCGTCTAGATCAAAAATCACTATTGAAATTTCTGAAATGCCAAAATTAAAAAATCCACATCTAGTCTGTGGCTTGCCAGGTAGTGGATATGTAGGAAAGCTCGCAGTTGATTATCTTGTAGACGAGCTTAAAGGAGTTCAATTTGCAAACATTTTCTCATCATCATTCCCTCCACAAGTCTCAGTGCAAGTTAATGGTACAGTTGATCTGATGAAAAATACATTGTATTATTGTAAAAACAAGACTGATGACATCATACTTCTCACCGGAGATGCACAACCAGTTACACCTGAAGGTGAATATGAAATGGCAGAAGAAATTATTGGGATTTGTGAAAAACTTGGCGTCAAAAACATCTACACTCTTGCTGCTTATATAACTGGCACTTTCTCAAAGACGCCAAAAGTTTATGGTACAAGCACTTCGTTGGATGCAGTAAAAGAATTTTCAAAGCAGGGAATTTCTACAATGAGCGGAGGAAGCATAACTGGCATGAATGGTTTGGTTATTGGAGTTGGAAAAACTCGGGGAATAAACGGAGTTTGTTTGTTGGGAGAAACATCAGGATATGTCGTTGATGCAAAGGCATCAAAGGCTGTCTTGGAAGTTCTTGCAAAGATGTTGGGATTAAAACTAGATATGACTACTCTTGCCAAAAGGGCACAAGATACAGAACACCTGATAAAAACAATCGAAGAACAAATGGGACAGCGTCCTCCGCAAGATCAATTGCCACTGCCGGCACAGGATAAAAAATTAGGATATATCAGCTAAACTGTTCTAGAATTCTATTATGTTTAACTTGCCGTATTTTCCAACATTGAGTGAATTTTCGCCCTTGAAGCTGTTGATGTAACCGTTTTCCACTTTCACTTTGGAACCAGCTTTTACCATTTTGATTTGTGCATCCCATAGTGTGAGTTTGATCTGGCCAGTATCGTCTTTGAGAACGGCATCAGCAACTTGTGCCTGACCGCCGGTTCTGAGATTTACTGTTCTTGGTTCACCAAGGCTCTCAATTGTTCCTTCTATTGGATCAAGTCTTGTCATACCGCTTCTAAGCTGGTTTATTGTAGTCATCAGCGAGATTTTTCGTGTTCAAATAATAATAAGTGTTTTGTCCTAAAGATTTGCACAGTATTTTGGGGCTTTTTACCCTGAAATATTGTCTTCTAACTTTTGTATTGCGTTTTGAATTTTCCATTTGATTACTTGTAATTTAATCAAATTCTCATAAAATTCAGCGTTTAACCAACCAGAGATATTTTAATCATATAGAATTTAGGGAATTTTGTGCCTGGAACGGGAGAAATATGTCAACAATCTGGAACCTATCGTTTTGTCATGCATGTTGATGGAAGTATTGGTTGTCATCCACGTTCAGAGAAATTGGTAATTCAAGTTTCAAAGGGAGAAATATTTCCGCCAGTCAAGTCATGCAAAAAAACGGCAATTTGGATTCTTGTAGAATGATCATCTTCTGTCCTTCTGATTTAGCTGTTTAATAGTGTGAATTGCTAAAAAGAAATATTGAAGATCATACTGTTTTTGATTCTCATACTTTTCTCTGGGCTTTTACCTGCTTATGGGGATCCGCTTTTAAAAGATCAGGATCTAGTAATTGAGAAATTTGTTTCAGGGCTCTCATTGCCTACAACAATGAGTTTTGTTGGAGATGATCTGCTGGTTCTTGAAAAAAACACCGGAAAGGTACGTCTCGTAAG
>DATIDL010000156.1:0-48785 GCA_035456305.1 Nitrosopumilaceae archaeon | reverse complement strand
TTGTAATAGCAAAAATTGAAAAACTAGAAGCGGCAAGCAAACACCCAGATCTTGGCCCTCTAGGAGATGGATTGATCACATTAATGGATCAAAAACTTTCACAACTGGATCAGAGACTCCATGAAATTTCTTCCAAGATAACAGTGGCTACAATGACACCGCCTCAAATAAAACAACTTGAACCTCCAAAAGAGAGTATTCCTGAGAAACCAATACAAAAGAAAATAGAAATTAAAAATGAGATTCAAAAACCTAAAGAACCCTACACTCCCCTGCCACCAATTGAAGTTGCCATTGCGGCACCTCATAAATCAGTTGAGCTCATCACACTTACAGAAATACCAAATAGGATGTCAGAATTTCCTGTTGAGCTTGTCAAACCAGTAGTTGTTACACCACAAAAGCAAATAATAGAAGAAATCATGACAAGTAGAACTGCAGAACCAGAAAAACCCAAAATGAATATTCAGTCAGTAGTAGAAACACCCAAAATTGAGATTCAACCAGTCATAGAAACTCCAAAACCAGAACCTGCACAGATTCCTGTTGAGAAAAAGATCCAGATTCCAGCGGCGGTCAAAATACCGGAAGATGAAAAATTAGAAGACGATGACAAAGACATTGATAAAATAAAAAACGAAATAATGAAAGCCCTCTCTAAACTGGAACAAGTAGAGGTAGAATAGTTGACAATAGATGATGCCATAAAGGCATTGTCAGCGGACACATTAAGACTGATACAAGACAATTATGTTTTAGGACTTGGAAGTGGAAGGGCTGCTACAGCACTTGTGAAATCACTTTCATCATATTTGAAAGAAAAAAACATTAGAGTAAAAGCAGTTCCAACATCACTACAAATCAAATTAGAAGCAGAGAAAGGCGGCATTCCAATAATTGAAGCAGATCAGATTGAACACATTGATCTGGTTTTCGACGGTGCAGATCAGATAGATGAAGAAAAATATATGATAAAAGGTGGTGGTGGTGCACTTTTACGTGAGAATATACTCATAAACATAGCAAAAAAAGTTGTAATCATAGCAGACGAGTCAAAATTTGTAAAAAAACTAAATCACAGTGTACCGGTAGAAGTTCATCCATTTGCTAGAAACACTGCAGCAAGACACATACAGAAATATTCTGGAAAGCCAACTCTACGTACAATAGAACGTGGTTATCCTTTTGTCACAGAGAACGGTAACATAATTTTGGATTGCGATTTTGGCGAGATATCAAAACCAAGAGAATTGGCTGAAAAAATCATACAAATTCCAGGAGTCGTAGAAGTCGGAATATTTACAAGAAAACCCGATATCATTTACAAAGTAAAAGAGAATGGCAAATATGACATTCTAACGTAGGTTTGATCTTGTGACATATTTTCCATGACCCTGTTTGCCAATTATTTCAAAATCTTCTGCCACAATTTCACCCCTCACAATTGTTTTAACAGGCCAGCCTTTTAGATTCCAGCCATCATATACTGTATAGTCTGAAAATCCATCAAGAAGTTGGCTTGACACTTTATTCTCTTTTTTCATGTCTATCATAACGATGTCAGCATCAGAGTCTTTTTGCAGGATACCTTTTTTTGGAAACATTCCAAAAATCTTAGAAGCATTCATGCTTGTAAATTCCATCAGTTGTTGTAGTGTGATCCTACCTTTGTTTACACCCTCGCTTATCAATATTGGCAACATGGTACCTATACCTGGAAATCCAGCTAGTGCGCCCCACACATCATTTCCTCCAAGCTTTAGTTTTAGTTGATTTGCAACGTGATCTGTTCCTATTGTGTCAACCATACCATTGTGGATCTCTTTCCATACTGCATCTACATCTTTTGAAGTCCTTATTGGTGGCATTACTTTAGCCAAGTATCCATTCTGGGATTCAAATGAGAGAGTGAGATAATGAGGACAAGTTTCAACATGGATTTTTGTGCCATTCTTTTTTTCATCTTTTATTGCATTCATTGCGCCTTCTGAACCAATGTGTACAAAATACAGTGTACACCCAATTTTTCTTGCAATTTTAGAGATGGTTCGTATGGATTTGACTTCAGATTCCACAGATCTGCTCTCTGACCATGCTCCCAGTCCATCCTTATTTTTTTCTCTTGCTTCACGGATTCCGCAAGAACACATTTGATAATCTTCGGCATGAACTAAAACAGGACAACCAAGAGATGCAGCATTCGCAATTATTTTTTCAATCATGTCTAAATTCATCTCAACTTTTTCTTCATGGAGTTGATTTGTTTCAGGCTCCATGTCCATGTATACATGTCCTATATCTTCTCCAAGATTCATGTAAATTTTGAATGATTGGATTCCGTTTTTTGTGCAAAATTCCATTTCATCTATTTGATCTTTCTGTAGGATTGACGCATGTATTGCATAATCTACATAGTGAGTAGTAGCACTTTGGGAAAGATGCGATGGAAGAAGTTTTTTGTACGAACCGCCTAATCGCAACATCCTCATCATTGTTGTAACTCCACCAATTGCTGCAACACGTGATTCTGTAATCGCGGCTTTTTCTATTGGTGAATACACGCCATAATGCACATGAGGGTCTATAGCACCAGGCATTGAAACTAGACCACGACCGTTAATTTTAACATCACATTGAGGAATGTCGTTTGTAAGATTGACAATTTTACCATTATCAATCACAATATTTTTTTCAACAATTCCGCTAGGTAAAACTACGTGTGAATCAGTAATTACGGTATCAAAAGTCATCCAATGTTTTTTCTTTGAATCCCAGTATTATTCTTTGAGAGTAAATGAATAAAAACGGAGGAGATTCTTGGTAACAAAAGGGCCGGTAGTCTAGTGGTAGTGATGCCGCGTTCGCAACGCGGATGTCGGGGGTTCAAATCCCCCTCGGTCCACTTTATACCAAAAAACAATATACAGCTATCAGAAATAGTGCATTCATGAAAGTGTTTAATGGAAAAGCAGCTGCAGAAGACTATATGTCTAATCATACGTTGACTTTTTCAACACCTGATCTTACGCTGACAAGATTTGCATTTTGGCTTGGAGACATAATTCCAGACCCAAAGAATCCTGGTCAAACAATGCCCAGAATGATGGCGTATGTGGAGGAGAAAGATTTTGCACCAGTACAAATAATTGATGATGAATACGTTCCAACTGGCGCTGTTAAATCAAGTAGCGGAGGAATATATGGTAGTCTTAAGACAGAATCAGGTTCTGATACTAAATTCTGTTCAGAATGCGGCATCAAGATTTCATCTAATGCAAAATTCTGCACAGAGTGTGGTGCAACACAAGATTGACATAATAATCAGATTTCGTTTTGTGTGAAATGTATTAAAAATTATTTATGTTATTGTATTTTATTTCCACATTTAGTACAGAATTTTGAATTTGGTCTAATTGCAGAACCACAAGATGTACAGCTTGGCAGATTAGTTCTAGGCGGCAATAGAGATGGATCTGGAGTTGGTAAAGCACCAGGTGCATTAAATGCAGAAGCGGAGATAATAGATGGAGGGCGACCAGGCATTGGGGCATTTTGAGCCATCATATGACCAGCTGGTGGAGTCATTCCAAATCCTCCCATTCCAACAGTTGTAGAACCTGATGTTGTACCTGTAGAACCACTAGCTATTTTATCAATTGATTTTTTTAATTCGAATATGACTTTGACGGCAAGAAATTCTAATGCAGAATACGCAACAACATAATCCCCGAGCTTTTCAAAAAACTCTTTTTCTGATAGTTTTCCTTGTTTGTAAAGTGTGTTGGCATCAAGAAATGATTCATAGTATCCCTGAGAATCGTTTAACAGGTTTTGTAATTTATCAAACAGAAGATTGAGTGTATCTACCTCTCCAAAAGACATACAAAAAGTTCCTTGGTCCGTTATTAATTATTTTAGATTTGAAAAAATTAAAGGCCTAGTTGTTCTAGGTCTAGATTTTTTTTAAGGCGTTTTCTATCATGTTTTTGTACGAGTCCTTAGAAGCGGCACCCACCTGTTGGGCTATAATTTCACCATTATTGAATATGGCAAGTGTAGGAATACTGAATATGTTGTATTTTGATGCAAGTTCACCGCTCTCATCTACGTTTACTTTGACAAAGCTTACCTTGCCAGAGTATTCGCCAGCAAGCTCTTCCACTACTGGTCCAACCATCCTACATGGACCACACCATTCTGCCCAAAAGTCTACAAAGACTGGTAGTTGAGACTGCATTACTTCAGTCTGCCAAGTTTTTGTGTCGACTGCTTTAGCGTTTCCCATTTTTATCAAAAATAAATAATTATTACATCCCTAAATATGTTGACAGTGCAAAAGTGCTAATTTTACCAGCGACTTCTTAGGCCGTAGTATTTTTTATTATAACTTGATCCTCGATCGCCATGACTTTGTCTGTTACCATATCTTCTTTCTCCACCATATCTGCGATCATCGCCATATCTTCTTCCATATCCATGACCACCGCCCCTATGACCTGGATCTCTTTTTAATGGATCCGGAATTTTAACTGTTATTCCAAGTTCTTTGTTTAGATCTGTCATTTGCACTTTGGTTTGTCTTGCAATTGCTTGGAAGTCACCAACAGAAGAATAAGAAACGAGTGTGATTGCCCTTCCCTTTGCACCAGCTCTAGCAGTCCTTCCGATTCTATGGAAATAAACCATGTTTTGATTTGGAACATCATAGTTTATCACAAGTGCAACTTCAGGCACATCAATTCCTCTTGCAGCTACATCAGTTGCAACAAGAATGTCTACTTTACCTTTTTTGAACAGATACATGGCTTTATCCCTTCTAAATTGAGAAAGATCACCATGAATTGATACCACGTTGAAATTTTCTTTTCCAAGCTCATGGGCAACCCTTCTTGTCCTGTCTTTTGTTGAACAAAACACGATGGTTTGACCGTTCTTATTTTCTTTTATGAATTTAAATAGAAAATCTGTTTTTTCCCTATCACGTATTACTAGGAAGGCTTGGTCTATTCCTTCACCACTAAGGTCATCTGCATCAATGAAAATTTGTTGTGGATTTCTCATGTATTTCTCCGCAAGTCGGAGAATCTCAGCCGGCATTGTTGCAGAAAAGAGCGAGGTTGATCTTTCATCAGGAGCCAAGTCTAAGATGAATTTTATGTCATCAATGAATCCCATGTCAAGCATGGTATCCGCTTCATCAAGTACAACATACTTTACATCGTTTAATTCAATGGAACCACGTTTCAGGTGATCAATTAATCGTCCTGGAGTCGCTACAACAATTTCTACGCCTCTATCAAGATCTCGGAATTGATTGTTAATGCTTTGTCCTCCATAGATAGTTACATTTCTTATTCCAGTATATTTGGCAAATTTACTAATCTCTCCTGAAATCTGTACTGCGAGTTCTCTTGTGGGTGCAAGTATTACTGCTTGTATTCCTCCCTTTGGAACAATATTTTGCAGTATTGGTAATGAAAACGCTGCAGTTTTTCCTGTTCCAGTATGGGCTTGCCCGATAACATCTTGCCCTGAAAGTATAACTGGTATTGCAGCAGCTTGTATTGGAAATGTGTCTTGGAAGTTAATTTCCTTTAATCCGTCCAATATGGATTTTTTAATCCCTAATTCTTCAAATTTTGTCAATTTCTTTCATCTTTCTTAAGCAATGACAGAGAAAGCTCATTGCTTATTCCGTCATTATTTTCGATGTTTTAACTCAGTTTTTACCTCTAATAACCCTTTCCAAAATATTCAAAAAAATCATCTGGTTATTACAAATTATATAATGTTTAGTCATCAGATAGATTATCTAAAAGAGATTTTTTGCAATATTTAGCAACTGAATACATACTTAAATGACTTTTTTTATACACCTAAATTATGAGTTCAGAGCTGCGACTGAAAAAGCTCAGAGGTTCTGGTGGATACATCATGGCATCAGTTACTGACGAACAGCAAAGAAAAGGGAACTTAGGCGGACCTGATCTATTTCTGGCTCCTGTTGGAAGAATTGATGTTAATAGAATTTCTAAATATTTTTGCAATACTTGTGAAAAAGATTTTGAGGGCAGTCCTAAGATAGAATCTGAAACACCAAACGAACTTGTAGCAGAAAACCTAATGCTTGTAGAAAAGGGACAATACGTCTGTACAAACTGCGGTTCTGTTCTTGCAGAATTTAGAACTTTTAGTAAACCAAACGAGTCTGCCGACGTAGGGCTAGCCAAACCCCAATCACTTGCAACACAGATTCTAGTTGAATCTTCGCCTGCATCAGATTACATGCAACCACAACATACGTATTCACAGCAAGAAGCGCCACCGGAGGTTACAACTTTTAATTCTATAACAGGTATAGCAGTTTATGATTCAGACGCACGAAAGGTTGGCACAGTAAAACAAATCGGGCTTCAGTCTGGTCAGTCTGGAATAGTTTTGGTTGTTACAAAAAATGACGGCAGTGATATCATGGTAAAGTGGGAAGAAATAAGGAAAATTGGAGAAATAGTTCTCTTAGGAAATCAGGTTTCTGATACAAGCTCAAAATGTAACGGATGCGGTTTTGAAAACAAGCCAGATGCAAAATTCTGTGAAAGTTGCGGTAAAAAATTAAAGTAGAATGAAAGATGTCAAGATTTATTTTCCAACATTTACAGGATAAAGTATAATTTGACCAAACATTCTGGAATGTCTTCAATTACAAAAGACATCATAATAGTTGTTATCGGTGTTGCGATCATTTGGTTTGGATTACGAATTGTCTTTGGAACCGATAACCCATTTTACGTTGTTTCAAGCGGAAGTATGGAACCAAATCTCAATGTGTTTGATGTTCTTGTTGTACAGGGAAATGATCCTTTCAAGGAGCTCAAAAAAGGTGACATTATAGTTTTTGACAGACCGTCTGGCCACGACAGAGTAATAGTACACAGAGTAGCTGAGATTCTTGATGAAGATCCTCGTGTCATCAGAACAAAAGGTGACGCCAATCCAGCTTCAATACCAGGAACAGACTTTCCAATAACAGAAGAGGAATACATAGGCAAGGTTGCGTATGTAGTCCCACAGATAGGATATGTTACAAGAATTCTAACTCCCCCCATAAACTACATCATAATTGCGGTCATTGTCGGAATCATGATCCTCAAACAATATGGAAAACACAAAGGCCGTTCAGACAACCCATCAGATGAATCACCCAAGGACCAGCCTCCTACAGATGACTATAACACACCAAGTCCGGGTATAACATCGGCCGAGATTGAACATGTACAAGACAATGAATATACAAAAACTGATAGCATTAAGGAAATTTCAGAAGCAAAAGAATCAGAACAAAAATAAAATTAGTTGTTCTTTACACCAGCAACGCTTTTACTTATTTTGAATACTCGCTCAAAATATTCAGCTTGTTCAGGAGTAAGATCAGGTTCTTCTTTTACATTTGCCAGATTTTTGGCCAGCTTCTTTTTGTAACCAAGCTGCATTAGGCGTGCAATGTTTATTCTCTGAGCTTGAGGAGAACCAGCACCATGCATTGATTCTGTAAGATATCCTACTGCATTTCTACCCATTGTCATGTTTTCAATCAATCTCAAAATTCTCATTCTATTTTCAACATCTACACCTTTGCGTCCTTTTAGGTATTTTTTGAGGATTGGGCCAGTTTCTGGATTTCTAAAATCTTTTTCGGATGGAAGCGTAACTAATAATCCCCCTGCAATATCTTGAGCCAATCTACCAATCTCATATGGAAATCTTGTAACATTGTGTTTACACACATTTGCAAGCATGTCATCATTTATCCATACGCCAGATTTTGTTTTGTATGCTTGATATGAAGAGGCTATTCCTGCTGCATATATGCTCTCATTTAGATGAGTCATTTCTACTAGTTTATCTTTGATGTGAGATACGCCTGGTATGCCGTTATAGTCTGCTATTGAAGCAGCAGCACCAATCAATACATCACCTAATCCTGTTTTACATACATAGCTTCTTCTGTGATAGCAAGTAAATCTCTCAACGAGCATAGACGCAAATTCATATTCGCCATTCATGAAGACTCGTTCCCATGGAATGAAAACATCATCAAAAATTATCATAGCTTCCTGTCCTGAGAATTTCGAATTACCAGAATCTAGATCACCTTCTTCCATACTTCTTGTGTCACATGACTGTCTGCCATAGATGTATGTGATTCCAGGATCATCAGCTCTTACAGCACCCACAACTGCATAATCAGTGTCATTTTCTTGCAATCGCATTGTTGGCATCACTATAATCCAGTGTGAGTTTATACAACCAGTCTGGTGTGCCTTTGCTCCTTTGATTACAATTCCCTTGTCATTTTTTTCTACCACTCGAACAAACATGTCTGGATCTTCTTGTTCATGAGGAGCTTTACTTCGATCCCCTTTTGGATCAGTCATTGCTCCACCAATTACGAGATTTTCAGTTTGTACCATTTTTATAAAATCAATCAGTCTTTTATGATAACTAGTCTTGTGTTTCTCGTCAATCTCAAAAGTAACAGAATGAAGTGAGTTTAACGCGTCCATACCAACACATCTTTGGAAACAGGTTCCAGTATTTTGTCCCAATTTCCTTTGCATTTTGTTTTGATTCACTAGATCTTCAGCACTTTCTGCAATATGCAAAAATCTGTTAATCTTTTGTCCACTTAGAGAAGATTTGACAGTAGCAAGTTCTTCTTCTCGTACAGCTAAATCATAAGTCTCTGCAACTGCGTTAATGGAGGGTCTTATAATTGGGTGATCTACTGGTTCTTTAACACGTTCACCAAAAAGATAGACTTTCAGTTTTCTTCCTCTTAGGCTTTCTATGTATTCAGCACCAGTCCTAATTGGCATGCATCTTTTACTTCTTCAAAGCAATATAAAATCTTAGGCATCCTATTTGGCATCAAAATTACACTATGATCAGGTAAGACCGATTCTTACATCAACAGCTTTACAGCCTTTGCCCTTTTCAAAAACCAATACTGGATTCATGTCAAGTTCTTTTATTTCTGTAAAATCAGTTACCAGTTGCGAAAGTCGTTGTATGCATTCAGATAACTTGTTTATGTCAGATGGTTTTTCGCCACGTACTCCTTGCAACAACTTGTTTGTTTTAATAGAAGAAATCATTTCGTCTGCTTCTTTATCAGTAACTGGCGCAAGTCTGAATGTTACATCTTTTAGAACTTCAACATAAATTCCTCCCATACCAAACATCACAACAGGACCAAATCCTGGTTCTTGTTTTGAACCGATTATGGTTTCTTTTCCACCCTTAACCATCTCTTGTACTAAAACGCCTTTGATGATTGCCTTTTTGTCGTATCTTTTTGCATTTTTTATTATTTCCTTAAATGCAGTTTTTACTTCTTTTGGATTTTTTAGTCCAACCTTTACTCCACCCGCATCAGACTTGTGGATGATTTGAGGAGATGCAATCTTCATTACTACTGGAAAACCAATCTTTTTTGCAGCGCTTACAGCTTCACTGTTTTTTGCTGCAAGTATGCTTTTTGGAACAGGAAATCCGTATGCTCGCAAGACCTCTTGCCCTTCTTCTTCAAGAAGATTTTTCCTTCCTTCCGATTTGACTTGGGCAAACACTTTTTCAACTTTCTTCTTATTTACAGCAAATTTACGAACTGTACCTTCTGTGGCTTGAGACCACTCTGTAAACCGCAGCATTGCTTTAAGAGAACGTATTGCAGTCTCTGCGTAGTTGTAGTGTGGGATGCCTCCTTGTGCAAGTATTTCTTTATTTTTTATGCCTTCATCCAGACCCATTAAACTTGCAAACATTGTCTTGTTGTATTTTTTTGATACATCGACTATTACTTCTGCAAGTTTATTGTAATCCAAGGTTGCAGACGGAGTACACATTGCAATAACTGAACCAACGTTTGGATGTGCAAGAACTTCATTTAACACATTGTTGAATCTATTGAAATCTGCATCTCCAACTATATCAACAGGGTTTCTTGATGAACCCCACGGTGGAATTACTGCGTTTATTTTTGGTCTGATTTCCTCAATCTTTGCCATCTTTATTCCAAGCTTGGAACAGGCATCAGTTGATATTATGGCAGGTCCTCCGGCGTTGGAAACTATGACCAGATCTCCTTTTGTTGGCAGTGGTTGTTTAGAGAATGCTGTTGCATAATCGAATAGCTCTTCCATTGTATCTACTCTGATTGCGCCTGATTGTTTTAGCAATGCATCATAGATTTCGTCAGAGCCCATCAGTGCTCCAGTGTGTGACATGGCAGCTTTTGCACCCTCTGGGCTTCTGCCAGATTTTAAAACAAGTATTGGTTTTTTTATTGGATTAAGACGCGTGATTTGTTTACAGATTTTAAGAAATTCTGGGCCTTTTCCTAGATCCTCAAGATACATCACAATGACTTTGGTTTGACCATGTTCTGCAAGCATCTGTAGTATATCGACTTCGTTCATGTCGACTTTATTTCCCATACTTATTACTGCAGAAAATCCGATTCCCTGAGCGCTTGCATCCTCAACTAGTGCAGCACAAATGGCTCCACTTTGCGAAACAAGTGCAATGCCACCTGATTTTGGAGTAACTTTGAGAAATGTTGAGTTCATCATTGTTTCTGGTGCAAGGTTCATCACACCAAGGCAATTTGGGCCAATTATTCTCAGGTTGTATTGTTTTGCAATTTCTCCAAGCTTTCGTTCAAGTGCAGCTCCCTGCTCATTTACTTCTTTGAATCCAGCTGTAATTACAATGACTCCCTTGAGTTTTTTCTTTCCACATTCCTCAAGAACAGAGGGCACGATGTCATTTTTTGTTATAACTACCGCAAGATCAATCTCTTCTGGAACTTCTAAGACGCTTTTGTACGCCTTTTTATCAAATACTGTATCTCTAGTTGGACTGATAGGGAATATTTTTCCAGTGTATCCCTTCATTATGTTTGATGTAATTGCACGTCCTACACTGCCTTCCTTGTCTGATGCACCGATTATTGCAATAGATTTTGGAGAAAGAAAAACAGATTCTGCCATTTTAATAAAATGAGATCAAATTGATTTGTATAATAAGTCTATCCGTTTGATTAGTGCAAATTCTTTGCGTTTATGTAAGACTTAGCTCCCAAGCATCTTTCCAGCTAAATTTTCTTTTCGTGGGATCCATTTTATTTTTAAATTTGAATACTTGCCTATCAGGTTCCAAGCTTCCATGGCAAGCGTTCTAAGTTCTGGACTATTTATTGCATATTCGTGATTTAGTTGAGAAACAGTGTTTTTGGAATCGCTATATATGGTGATTTCATCTGTATAATTCGTAAATTTTTTTAGTACCGCAAGAATTGCCATGTATTCTGCCTGATTATTTGTTATGTTTGATTCTTTTTTATAAAATGACTCCCCGGTTTCCTTGACAAAAAAACCAAATCCTGATTCTGAACCTCCAGAACCATCAACGTAGATACTAAGTACCATCTTTGTACAACCTTGTCAATTTGACACTGATGTTTACTACAAGCATATAGATAACAGTGGATGTAGATTGCGATACCAAAGATGCAAGATATGCGTCATATCCTATTGTAAGAAAATAGTATTGTAAAAACCATCGTGCTATTGTATATACAACTTCTCCAATTCCCAGAGAAGAGATTATCTTTATGAGATCCTTTCTTAGTGAAATCTTGTCAGTTTCTCCAGATTCTAGTCTGTATTTCTTCCTGTTATCAATATAATACAAGCCCCCAAATGTAGTGAAATACACTACATAGTCTACTACGAGTGTGAATGTGGCGTTAAGGTAAGCTTCTTGTTCTGAAAAGAGATGTGCTGCTACAGTTGAAACACAGATAGATGCTGCAAATCCAAGGATGATGTTCTTGTTTAGCTTTAGATATTCTTTGTACTCTTGTTTCACAAAACTACTGTATGATACTTACAAATAAATCAAATCTAATATCTTGATACCTTATGATCTTAGTTTTTCCAATTTTTCATTGAATTCTTTTTTTCTTGGCACTCCACTAAATTCTAATTTTCCATCTATGACTACACCTGGCGCTGTGTATATTGGATATTTTTGTAGATATTCTGGATTTTCAGTCACGTCTATTACTTTGTATGGAATGCCTGCTTCATCAAACATTTTTTCAACGACACTGCAATTTGAGCAGCCTGGGGTTGTCAGTATTTCTACTTTCATGATTCCTTTCCTACAAATTGTTCTGGATTTTTTTCAAAGGCCCATCTACAGCTAGCACAGCAAAATCGATATTCTTTTCCATCATGAGTAAGCGACTCGCCTTTTTCACCCACGTCCATTCCACAAACAGGATCTTTCATGATATCACCACTTTTCTCTTCTTTATCAGGTACCATAAAACTGGTGTCATTATCAAACCAAAAAGTAGAGTTGGGATGTAGTTTTTAGAAATTTCAATACCATACACATTTTCATGCATGTGTTGGCCAACATGGAACTCTGGCGGAATTGGTGTGATAGACACCAAGTTATTCCATGCTATGTGCACGAATGTTTCTTCGTACCATTGATGTCCACTGGGTAATCCGTTGATTATTAGAAATGAACCAATTACAACAAGCATCCAGCCAGTCGCCTTTTCTATAGGAACTCTTTTTGATGTAAGATTCTTTGTGGCATTAATGCCCATAATTGCAAGAACAGACATGAGGATGAGAGGAATTGCTCGTCCTACTCCATGAACAAGTCCGAGTGATGCACCAACTTCTATGCTTCCAACGTTTGCAATATGAATTAACAACCAATAGAACAATGGATTTGGACAACCAACTCCTGCATTTCCCAATAAAATTCCCATAAAGAAAGACTTGGAATAATCTCCACGGTTTTGTATGAATTTTGGAGTCCCTGAATAAGATGGCAATTTTAATGTAACAAGTTTTAGCTGTGATAATCCAAACATAAAAGCCGCAATGCCTGCAATAAGAAACATCACAACTGAGATTTGATCTAATGATGCAGTTTTGCCAAGTATTGCAACACCAGTCCCATAAGCTGTTATAGTAATTGTTAGGCCAATACCAAACAGTAAAGCCATGACTAATCCTTTCTTAGAATTTTGTCCCATGCTTAATGGAACTATTATGAAGACAAGCGGTAGAGTGCATGGCAAAATTATCATAGAAAGACCTGCAACATATGAAATTACTAACCATGACAAATACGATACGTCTTCATTTCCTTTAACCATAACATCATTAGTCAGTGAAAAAATTATGCCAAGAAAAACAAGTGAGAAGAGAATGAAAGAAACTATTGTTGTTAGTTTTCTAGCTGTAACCTGTATTGACATGTTTATTTTAGAGGCAGATGGATAATTAAATGTCGGACTTTACAAATGTAAAACAACACAATCTTAACATTTGTAAAATGTACAAATATGGAAAGAATCTACAAGTAGATATGCCCTTCAAGTTAGATGATGTTGACATTTCGATATTGGAATCACTTGTAAAAGATGGTAGGAAATCATTTAGACAGATTTCAAGAGAGATCAAGGTAAGCACACCTACAGTAAAGGCCAGATACGAGAGGCTGATCAATGTGGGCCTGATAAAAGCAGTTCTGCCAGTCTTAGACTTGGGAAAACTTGAAACCAAGACAGGCACACGCCTTGGCCAAATACATGATAAGACGATAAAAAACCACAATGTAAAACTCAGAAAGGAAATGCTCGTGAAAATGTCCTGTGATTATTGTAAAGGGCAAGTAGAAGGAAAACCAAGTATTCTAAAATTTGCAAACTTTGAAAGATTCTTTTGTTGTACTTCTTGCAGGACGTTGTACAAAGAAAAATACAAAGGAAGGATTTCATCGTTATCAAATACTAAAAGCAGTTTTTAATTCTCTAAAGAATTTAAATAATACGAAAATCAGTGCAGTCTGTGATCGACTCACTTCTTTTTCTCACATCTTTATTTCTGGGATTTCGCCATGGTTTTGACTATGACCACATGGTAGCAATAACAGATGTTACAAACACCCAAGCAAGAAAAAAACAAGCAGCATTTCTTACATTGTTTTATTCTCTTGGACATGCACTCGTAGTGATTTCTATTGGTACATCCATAATATTACTTGGCATTTCGGTTCCACAGATATTAGATGAAGTAATAGGAAAAGCAGTAGGGGTCACTCTAATCATTTTAGGAAGTTACATTGTTTATCATCTTGCAAAGAAAGGACAAAAAGAATTTCGAGCTGCAACACGGTTTACAATAATTGCAAATGGCATACTGTTCATTTATTCTAAATTAGGAAGCAAGTTATTTGGACGTACTATACCTCAACGAAGAGTGTTTGAGAATGGCTATGGTCAACACTCATCGTTTCTAATCGGTATGATACATGGGATTGGTGCAGAATCCCCTACACAGCTTGCTGTTTTTGCCATGTCACTGGGGTTAGGAATGATTCTAGGTGTCACTGCGCTTGTCGTGTTTGTAGCTGGTATAATAGTATCAAATCTTGTTTTTGGCATAATGATATCTACGGGATTTATCCAGTCTCTAAAATCTTACAAGATATACAAATATGCAAGCATAGCTAGTGCAGCTACTAGTCTTCTTGTTGGAAGTTTAATGATTTCTGGATTTGATTTTATACTTCCAGAAATTCCATCTTAATCAACAATATAAGTTACAAAAGTCATTAAGAAATAATGTCAAAAGATAGGTTATCAGAATGGTTTGTTCCTAAATTTGGTTCTAAAAATTTCAGAGTAGGCATAGGAATATTGTTCTTGCCATATACAGGAATGGTAGTATCATTTGCTGCATGGGGTTCATTTGTAGCTGGTTTTTCTGTAGAAAGACTTGCGGCAATCTGTATTTTGTATTTTTTTGCACTTGGAATATCTGCACATTGTCTGGATTCACTAGGCAGCAAAAACAAGCCATGGGGTACGCTATCAAAAAGAAATGTCCTGCTAATTTCATTACTTTCTTTAGCAATCGCATTTGTAATTGGATTATACTATGCATTTTTGGATTCACCATTATTGTTTCCAATAGGAATTGCCGAGTCGTTCTTTCTTTTTGCTTATAACCTTGAATGGTTCAAGGGAAGATTTCATAACAATATTTCATTTGTAATATCATGGGGAGTTCTGCCTGTTTTTGCAGGTTCTGCAATTCAAGCAAATACCATATCATCCGAAACGCTTGTGGTAGCAGGAATAGCTGGGATATTGAGCTACATATTGATTAAAACCTCAAGAAAATACAAAGAGCTTAAACACCAAGAGTCTAGTTATTCAGAAACACGCAGAAAGGAAACTGTGTTGAAATTAATCAGTATTGGAGTCATTGTAGTTACAGTATCATATTTCATTCTGAGACAGACTTAATTGAATTGATATGATATCATACTTGTGGCAGTTGTTCTAGATCTTTTGTCAAAAGCATTGCTTAATACACCTGTTGGGCATGTAGAACAAACAGTTTCAGAAATTCTAAAAAAACCAGTACAGTTTAGAGTAATAGAACAGCATCCAATATCAGAAACAGAATACATTAGAAAAATAGTAATATCTTCTGAACAATTTCCAATTATTCTAGCTACTGTAAAGTTTGATTCAAAAATCCTTCCAAAGCAAATAATGTCTGAGTTATTGTTAAAAAAAGAGGGCATAGGAAAAATACTTTATAAATACAAAATCAAAGTACAACGAAAAATGGGCAATATTGAAATTGCACCCGATACGAAAAAAATAACACGTGATTATGAAATTGTACATGACGAACGCATATGGTTTCAGATATACGAAGAGATCAGATTAGACCATCTTAGTACCTGTAAGAATAGCTGACGATTCCCAGGTTAGAGATTGACGCACTGTTGATAAATTGTGTGCCCTCATCGCATTCTCGTATTCATCCAACCATCTTGTCGTTCTTATCAAATTTGGCAGATCTGAAAATACTTTCTTCCAATTTGGAATAAAAAATCCCATTAGATTCAATATTATAAAATAGAAATCCCACAATGTCCTGACTAGTTTGTTTTGTGGATATGTGAAATCATGTAGAATGATTTTTCCACCCGGATTTAGGTGCTCGATGCATACTTTAATGAGAGTTTCAGATTTACAATATTTTGGAATGTATGAGGAAGTAATACAGTCAAATTTTGTGTTCAAATCAAGCTTTTCTGCATCTTGATGTAAAAAGGAAATATTGTGATGTGGTTTTAATTTTGTTCGAGCAATATCCAAATAGCTTTCTGTGACATCAATTCCTGTTATTTTTGCATTAGGGAGTTGTTTGGCTATTTGAAATGTTAGTATTCCTGTACCACATGCAAGATCAAGCACGGAGTTACAGTTTTGAATTTTTTTTAGTATTTCTTTTTTCCAATATTTATCTCTGCCAAAAGTTGTTAGGTTTACTATTTTATCATAAGTTCTTGCAGTTTTGTCAAAAAACTTTGGAACCAAGTCTCTTGGCAATTCTGTATTCAACACTAGTTAATTTTGAAATCTTGCTTTAAAGCAATACCTATGAAATACGAGTTTAACCCAGAATAACCGATAAATTGAACAGAATACAAGAATTGGTTATGCTTTCATATGATTATCCACTTTACAGGCCACCTTCTGAGGCAAACTCTCTCATTTTTCAAGTAACTCTTGGTTGCTCTTTTAACGTGTGTTCGTTTTGTAACATGTACAGAACCAAAGAATATGTGGAAAGACCATGGGATGAGATAAAAATGGAAATTGATCTTGCAGCAAAACACATGCCTGATACGCAGAGAATTTTTCTGGCAGACGGAGATGCGTTAAATCTTCCTACAGAAAGAATGATACAGATTCTTGATTACATTCGCCAGAAATTTTCAAAAATTGAACGTGTATCATGCTATGCAATGCCAAAAAATTTGCTTGAAAAGTCAGCAGAAGATTTGAAAAAAATGTATGATGCTGGTCTTACCATGTTTTACATAGGAATAGAAAGTGGTTCTGATAAAATTTTGAAAAAAGTAACAAAGGGAGCCACTGGTCAGACCATAATCAAAGCATGTCAAAAAGCAAAAGATTCAGGGTATGTAATTTCCTGTATGATAATACTGGGTCTTGGTGGAAAAACACACTCAAAAGAACACATTGATGATACCGCCAAAGTAATTAGCGCAACATCACCGCATTATGTTGGTGCACTGACACTACACATAGAAGATGGGATAAGAGAAGAATTTATGACAAAATTCAAGGAGCCGTTTATTCCCATTGATGATGCTGATGCACTAGTAGAGCTGGAAAATATGGTAAGCAAGATTGAAACAAAATCTCCGATCATATTTAGAGCAAACCATGGCTCTAACGCATATCCAATAGGTGGCACTTTTCCAGAGGACAAAAACATGATACTTGAGAAAATATCATATCTGAAAGAACATCCTGAACTTTGCAGACCACAAGGATTTAGAGGATTTTAATGGGTCCACAGGGATTCGAACCCTGGATCTTCGCCGTGTAAGGGCGACGTCATAACCGGCTGGACTATGGACCCAATAAAAGCTCCAAGTAAAAATGCATTTAAACTTTGAGAATTTTGTAAAAAAAGAAAAATGTAGAAATTATCACATCAGCAATTTAACGTGTGGTAGATGTAGCTTTCTTTTCTAGTCCAATAGGTCTTGGACACGCAACTCGTGATGTGGCTATAGCTCAATGCCTTGATCACACCAGAATAAAATTTGTGAGCGGTGAGGGGGCCTACGCGTTGTTTTCAGATTGTGGATTCCAAGCAGAAAACGCATACAGACCACCATTTTTTGAAATTAAGAATGGCAATCTGAAAAACCCTCTGAGGTGGCTTTTCAGATACTATTCCTATTATAAAGAATGCAAAACTATCTCATCAAAAATAATTGAAGATGAAAACCCAAGATTGGTTGTAAGTGATGAAGATTTTGCATCGTTAGGCATAGCTCAAGAAAAGAAAATGAAAACAGTATTGATTACGGATGTTCTAAAAACCAGCTTTGTGAAAGGAATTGGCTCCATGATTGAAAAGAAAATGAATCATTCTATGATGAACATGATACAAAAATGTGATCTGGTCATTCTCCCAGAAAACGGTCCAAGTGAAGGAAATATCATGAGAGTTGGCTCTATAGTAAGAAAGACTAATCATTCCAGGGAGGAATTACGAAAGAAGTTTTCTTTTAATAGGAAAACAATTCTAGTCAGCATTGGCGGTACCAGCTCTGGTCAGTTTCTAATAGAAAGAGCAATGCATGTCTTTAAAGAACTACATCTTGATGCGGACATGTTCATTGTTTCTGGCCCTTCTTTGAAAATTTCAGACAGCCAAATACGGAACCTTGGTTTTGTCAATAATCTACATGAGTTTATTTATGCATCAGATTTGATAATTTCACTTGCAGGAAAATCAACAATAGATGAAGCAAAATATTTTGGAACTCCTGGTATTTTTATTCCAATAAAAGGTCATTTTGAACAAGAAGAAAATGCAAAACAAATTGGTTTTTCATTTGAAGATTTGGACCATCTTGAATCTCTAATTCCAAATAAATTGAATGAAAAAAGAGATCCACAAATGTTTGATGGTGCACAGAAAACAGCGGATCTGATAAAAGCATTATTGTGACTTTCAGTTATTTTGTTGGAAATTAATACAGCCCGTAATTTCTTTACACAGAGTCTCGTTATGCACTAACCCAACGCCAGGAACATATTGCAGTATGTGATTTGTGTTATTGTCTTTGAAAAGTTCGCCTTTTTCAATTTCCTTCAATTGTCGCACCTCGTAGGGGCATAATAATCCTCATGCGCTTATTTTGACATTCAACATATTAAAGAATGCGTAGAAATCATTACATGTACATGAGAGTAAAATCTCAGATATTCTTTGAAATTACATCATATGTGAATTATTTGGTCAAATTTTCATCCAATGCTTTATACAAGGATTTTGAGATTTTAATCAAGTTTTGAAAAACCTAGTAGTTGCCAAGTTTGGAGGCAGTGCAATAGGAATAGACGGAAAAATGATTCCGGTCATAGTTAAGAGAATAAACCAATTAAAGTCAGATTCAAAGGTAATTGCTGTTTTTTCTGCACCACTCACATTGTATGAAGGCAAACAAAGATCTCTTACAGATATTGCATTGATGATAGGTCAAAAAGCACAGACGGGTCAAATTCCAAATATGGATGAATTAAAAAAACCATATCAGAAAATTTTGGAATTTGTAAATAAAGAGCATCAAGATAAATGTAAAAAAACAATCGACTCATTCTTGGAAAAGGCATCTAAATCTATCAAACAAGCTGCAGAAAAGAAAGAATTCTCAGACGTAATAAGATCAAGTACACTTGCTTACTCCGGAGAAATCCTGATGTCGTATGTTATGGATTATGTTCTAAAAAGTTCCAATATAAAATCAGAGGCAGTAGGATTTGACATATGGCCCATAATAACAGACAAGAATATAGAATCTGCAAACTTTCTTGCCACCCACTCTGCCCAAAGTATGAACGGAGTAGAAGCACTACTTGAAAAAAATGACGTATTATCAATTGGGGGATTCATTGGTAAAACAACAGATGGGTTGGAAACGACCTATGAGAGGGGAGGTTCTGATAGAACGGCTGCAGATTTAGGCATTTTATTTTCTAAAAAGTACAATACAAAAATAGACTTTGAGAAGGATAACTCTGTACTTTCTGCAGATCCAAGAATAGTAAAAGAGGAATTAGATGAGATAGATACTCTGTCCTATAATGAAGCAAGAATCGCTGGAATGTTTGGCATGAAAATACTGGATCCTATAGCTATCAAGGAAATTGTAGAAAATGGCATAGACATACCAATAATAATAACAGACATGAACAATCCTAAAAAAACAACAACGATTGAGAGAAAACCCAAGAGTAAAAACGGTCATCCACTAAAAATAGTCACAGGTAAGAAAAACTGTGCTATTTTAAGAATAGAAAGTACCGCCGCACAAAAATTGTTCGAGTCACTTGAAAATGAAAAAAGATACAGTGAATTTGTAGTATTGTCACCGTTTACAAAGGACGATGTTGAATTTACGAGAATTCTGTTTCTGGATGCAGATTATATTAAAAGAAATGAGAGATACGTACTTGCATTCGATTCATTAGCTACTATTACCTATAACAGAGGAGTAATCACTTTGATAGGTGATGAAATGTGGCGTGTACAACAAATTGCTTCAAAGGCCAGCTCAAAGATTGGTGATGCAGGCTTGAACATTCTAAATATGGATGCACAAGAAGAAACTTCACGAATCATCATAGTGATTGAAGATGTTTCAGATAATATAGAAAAAGCGATTTGTACAGTACATGCAGAAAGATCAAAAATCAAGTTCGTATAGATTAAAAATTATCAGAATCAGTTGACCCCTACAGGCCTTTACCTATAGAAGTCAAAGTGGGTTTGTTCTTGAGCCTCTTATCTAGAATCAGCTCGGCGTTACCCAAAACACGCGCTATCATGTAATAGGTGTCGGTGATATTTAGACCTGATCTATATAGATTATCTAGTAAAGCCACCAGAGACGTACCAAATTATCAGACCAGCGCTAATTATGATGTACCATTTCAGGTTTTTTTTATTTGTGAACATGTTTGAAGATGAGATGTTTCCATCACTCAAAGCAGCAATTCTCATTTTTCGCAGTTCAAACCCTTGACCTATCAAACCAAATACTAGCAATCCTACGGCTACAAAAGATAACACTTGTTCCATAACTCAGTTTCAACATACATGCAATATTAGTATGTCTAAGATGTTTTCATTTGAAAATACAGTATTCTTGTATAATACACGCCAATTAGAAAGATTAATTCTTTAAATTACCAAAACTTCCTGACTTTTGTTATGAAAGAACAAGGCAAGATTTGGATGAATGGTAAGCTTGTGCCATTTAAGGATGCAAAAGTGCATGTTCTTACTCATGCATTACATTATTCTACCGCAGTCTTTGAGGGAATCAGATGTTACAATACCCCAAAGGGCTCAATGATATTTCGTTTACCAGAACATGTAGACAGACTATTCAGATCAGCAAAAATGTATTCAATGAAGATCCCATACTCTAAACAACAAATCTCTAATGCAATAATAAAAACAGTAAAGGCAAGCAAACTAAGAGAATGCTACATCAGACCTATTGCATATTACAGTTATGGGGTGCTAGGATTAACACCAACTCCAAACAGAATTGATGTTGCAATAGCGTGTTGGGAATGGAAGCTTGGAGAGGGAAGTGCAGGTAAAGTACGTGGTGCACGATGCAAAGTTTCTAGTTGGTTAAGAATCGATTCTAGATCTCAGCCCATGCAGGCAAAGGCGGCTTCAAATTATGCCAATGCTGCACTTGCCAGAGTAGAGGCACTAAAAGATGGATATGATGAATCCATAATGCTAAACTATCATGGTAAGGTAGCAGAAGGAAGCGCTGAAAACATCTTTTTGGTAAACGATGAAGAAATTTCTACTCCTCCTTTAAGTGCTGGAATACTAAATGGAATAACCAGAGACAGTGTAATAAAAATAGCAAGATCAAATGGAATATCGATAACTGAAAGAAACATAGACAGAGACGAACTATACATTGCAGACGAGGTGTTTATGACTGGAACAGCTGCAGAAGTCAAATCAGTTACAGAAATCGATAATGTAACTATAGGAAATGGTAAGCCCGGTAAAATAACTAGAAAACTACAAGGCGCATTCATGGATGTGGCATTAGGAAAAGACGAACAGTTTTCAGAGTGGCTTACACCAATCTAGAATTACAAGCAAATCAATGTCATGAAAGATTCAATTACAACAAATTCGTAATGTAGTACTGATGGTGTTATCAATAGTAGATCAGCACAAACCTAAATGCTATCTATGTGAAGGAGTGTTTGAAAGTATGGAGGAATTACGTAAGCATCAAGAAACATCACATAAAGATTTTATCGACTATCATAAGAATAAACATGACCATTCTCCTGCTCCTGGTGATGTAACAGTTTTTTAAAATGATGTTGTAACATGGAATGCAATTCTCATAATGATAAAATAGACCAAGTTTGTTGGTTTTGTAAAAAGGGACGACATGGTGAATGTATGAAAAAAATTCCTATAGATGCAATGTCAGAAGGTCCACATGATTGTACGTTTGATACAAAACTTGTGGATTGTCAATGTGTACATTAGATTAGTAGTTCTATCATATATCATAGATATTTACAGGTGCAGGCTCAGAACTCAAGATCCTTCTCATCAAATCAAAGGGATTTGGTCATCAACGCCTGCAACATCTAATTTTTATGGTTCCTAATTGAGTCTTTCAAGAAGCTTGATAAAAGGCAAAGGTCAAAATTTAACTCAAATGGTTACAATCGACGCTACGTGTTCACTTGAAGGTTTCAGGAAGTTTGTAATCCTTAGCACCTGTAACTCTTTCATCCCAGAGAGCTACTTTGAGGATTATGAAGTATTTCCAGAACGTGAAGAGAGTCCAGGTCTTATTTATGTAGAAGCTGCAGACAAGGTCACTCTAAAAAAAATTCGCGACATGACATTTGTGAATGCAAAAGATGTCTTTGGCATCATATATTCTTCAAAAAGCGGAAATACCAACTTAAAGTGGAGACAGATTAGGCGAAATAGTGGCAAGGTCACGGGAGAAGCCTCTTCAAACACGCTTGTAAACCTCACGGAAGCTGGAGTCATAACCCAAGAGTGGGTTCAGAACTATCTAAGAAAAAAGGCTGGAGAAAAACAGACCAAAGCCAGTGAGTTAACAAACTAAATCTATTTTCTTTTTTATTCTTGTTTTATTACATAAAGATGACAAATGATCACTAAAACAATTGATGAATGTTCGGTTGCATTGATAGCAGAAGAGCCGGATGATCTATTCACCTTACGTAGAATCATAAAAAAAGGAGATAGGGTTGTTGGAGACACTACACGCGCAATGAAACAAGAAAAGGACTTTTCCAGACCAGATAGAGGGGAGAGGATCAAAATACGAGTTGCGCTAAATGTTGAAAAAATTTCTATTGATGACGTTGTGGATAGATTAAAGGTTCATGGTACCATTATAGAATCTGATAGTGAATCAGTACAGAAAGGATCTCATCATTCCTTGACACTTAAGATAGGCGAAGTTGTTACGTTAACAAAAAAGAATTGGACGAACATTGAAAAAAAACTGATCATTGAAAAAAAGGAAGGTCATAGTTTTGTTTTGGTTGCCATAGATACAGCTGATTGTGGAATAGGACGACTCAGTGGAACACACCTCAAATTAATGCCTAACATGTATTCTGGAGCAGGTGGAAAAAGATACAAATCAAAATTTAATATTGAAACATTTTTTGCTGATGTAGAAAATGCCATTTCGTCGTCTGTACGGGAAGGCGATTTAATAGTAATATTTGGACCAGGGGAAACAAAAAAGAAATTAGGAAATTATCTTGCTGAAACTCCTACAGGTAAAAAACACAAGATTCAGGTTGTTGAAGGGATTGATTCAGGTGGAGAAGATGGAATTTACACTTTCGTAAAATCTGAAACTATGAAACAAGTCATGGCACAAAGCAAGATTGCTAAAGTCGCAAAAATCATCGATGAGATAATGCTCATGGTTAACAAAAAAAGCAACAAATTCACTATGGGGTATAATGAAACAACAAAGGCAAATGATGCAGGTGCAGTAGAATCGCTTATTTTTTCTGACAAAATTTTTGAAAAACAAGATGAGGATCAAGTCATAGAATTCTTGAACCAAGCTGAAAGCAGAGGTGTTGAAATATTTTCAGTAGATTCTACAACAGACGTAGGATTAAGAGTGTCATCACTTGGTGGAATTGTTTCACTTTTACGTTTTGTCCCTAGTTGAATTTACTAACCAACCAAGATATGATTTATTGACAGAGTTTACTTTGAGTTCCATGATTTCTGGAACTTGATAGGGATGCAGTTTTTTTATTTCCTTTTTTAGTATTTCTTTTTTTGTATTTGTTGTTTTGAATAATGCCAGGAATTCTTTCGTATTTTCAAGTTTATTTTGCCAGATATAGATTGAATCTATTTTTGTAAAATTTACACACGCCGCAAGATGTTTTTTGACCACACAATTTGCGATTTTAAGAATAGATTTCTTGTTTGGATACGTAGAAATTATTACAATTGCAACCATAGCAACTGATAAATTTGCCCTGACTAAAAAGAGTATCAATTAATTTGGCAATTGATTTTTTAACGCAGAATTCCATTTTCTACGTTCTAATTGCATGGGTGGTAGTAATCATACTAGCAAAGGCTTCAAAGCTTGACAAACATGGTTTTGACATAAAACCATACAGTCTTACGTACAAAAATTACAAAGTGCAGCTTGCTCTAACCAGACTTTTAGGCAAAACCGAAAAGGCCACCAAGATATTTGCAAACACGAGTGTTATTGCGGGATTTGTTATGATGGGTTTTGCATTTTGGTTTCTTATCTCCAATCTATCAAATTTCTTTGTCAAACCAGAATCGTTTTCTGAAATGACGGTTTTGATACCAGGAGTCACAATTCAATCTGGAATAAACATCGCATATTTTTTGTTAACAGTTCCGATTGTTCTGGTCATACATGAAGGTGCTCATGGAATTGTTGCCACACTAGAAAAAATTAAGATCAAGACAGGAGGATTTGCAGTGTTTATAGCTCTGTTTGCAGGATTTGTAGAACCCGATGAGGAAGAATTTGCAAAAGCAAAAAAAATTTCTAAACTCAGAGTGATAGGTGCTGGTGCAACATCAAACGTCCTTTTTTCATTCATAATAGCAGGTCTGTTAATTTTCAATCCTGCTTTTGCCCTATTAATGCCAGAACCAATCCGCGATGTATTTTACAAAGATCCATTGGGGGTTCCCATACTTTCTGTAACTGAAGGTTCTGGTGCTGCTATGGCAGGACTATTAAAAGATGATATCATTACTGCAATCAATGGCGTTTCAGTAATTCAACCACAAGATTTTGCCAAAGTAAAACTTGCACCTGGAGAAACTGCAATAGTTACACTAATTAGAAAAGGCGAGACAATGCAGATACCTGTCATAACTAAAGCCGCGCCAGATGATCCACAAAAAGGATTACTTGGAATTACAAGAGGCACATTTCCGGCTTACCAGCCAACTGTACCATATTACATACCATGGAGTCCTGAAGTTTTCATGTTTTTGCTTTGGCTATGGATGCTCTCATTTTTCATTGGCATATTCAACATGCTTCCCCTCCCAATATTGGATGGGGGGAAATTCATTCAAAGCATAATTGAGAAAAAAATTTCAGACAAAGTGCTGAAAGTAACCATGCTATCCATTTACGCGTTCACGTTTGCCATATTTGGTCTAAACATTGCATTTTCAGCAATAAAATCTGGTTTTGTTACAATTTAAAATCAAAACCTAGTTTACAAGAATACACATATGGTTAAATTTAGGCATAAAAAAAACCCTCTATGAAATGCGATAGATGTGATAACGTTGCAGCATATTCCAGAAAATATTCTGGCGAGAATCTCTGTTCTACATGTTTTTCAAATTCCATTTTACAAAAAACAGCCAGAATCATATCTAAATACAACATGATACAGAATGGAGAAGTTGTAGGTGTAGCAGTATCTGGCGGAAAGGATTCTTTATCGCTTCTACATGTTCTCAAGAAAATGTCAGAATCACACAACTTTACACTTAGAGCAATAACGGTAGATGAAGGCATTCCTGGATATAGGGATGAAGCATTACAAATTGTAAAGAATTTTTGCAGTAGTTTAGGAGTTGAACACAGATCTTATGCATACAAAGATCTTTTTGATATGACTTTACAGGAATCACTTGAGCTCAGAGAAAACGAAAAAACAACATCATGTTCGATTTGTGGTACGTTGAGAAGACGTGCAATCGATATTGGTTCAAAAGATCTAGACGTGGATGTAATAGCAACTGGTCATAATTTAGATGATGTTCTTCAAACTTTTATCATCAATGTTCTGTCTGGAGACACAAACAAAATAGGGTGGATGGATCCAGACACATCCACAAATAAGATCAGAAAGATAAAGCCATTTTGTGAGATTTATGAAAATGAGATTGCGTTTTATGCTTTCACAAATGACATTCCTTTCCAATCAGAACAGTGTCCACACATGAATGAGGGGATTAGAACAGAGATCCGTGAATTTCTAAATTCTTTAGAAAAGAAACACAGCGGAGTCAAAAACAACATGCATAGATCTATCACAAGAATTTCTCACATAATTAAAGACACAAACTATAAGCAAAGAAGAACATGCCCAAAATGCGGGAATGAATGTACTGGTGAGATTTGTTCCGTATGTGACATGCTTGTAAATCTAAAGCAAGACAGATCCTAATGCAAATATAAGATTTCTTTGTAACATATACTGGTAGTAGGGAGGATCGGGGCGCTAGCCGTGCCCCAAATCTGAAACCGGCTATATGCAGAGATCAGTAACTGCTGGGTAAATCTTTAGATGGATAGTACCTGCTTGACTTGCGGAAATGAAATCACGCCGAAGCGGGTGGATGCAGGACTGGAGCTGTCCGAAGGGACGGTCTTCAAGACCGAGCTGCTGAAAGGGATGAGGTCCGGGAGGGAGCAATCCTAAGGCAGAACATTCACGCTGCGTCGTCTACGTGGCGGATCTTGCTTGACTTGAGATGGGGCTATTTGTCTAGACTGGAACTGGTGGAGCTACTACTAAATATATTCTTAAATTAATTTGAAGATATGGGAGATTTGATTTTTTCAGGTAACAACAGAAACTATCAAGATTTCCAAAAACAACTTACACCTTTGATAAAACCACTGTTTGATTCTCTTAGAGAGTATTGTTTTTCTCTTGGAGAAAATGTAGTTGAAGATGTGCGTATGCACAGAGTGGTATTTTGTAAATCTATGACTTTCAGATTCTTTGCAGATATGGAACCACAAAAGGATTCTATTTTAATAAAAATAAGAAGAGATAGAAAGGAACCTCAAAAGGAGATCGAAATAAAACCAAGTCAAGATCTTAATGAAATAAAGAATTTACTTTCAGACGCATACAAAACTATTCACTAGTATAGTATTTCAAACTTAGAAAATTCGCCTTTGTATTTTTCATTAATGATTTGTACATCTTCAACTACAGCATTTGGAGGACCCCTATGACCCCATTCTACTACTTCGCTTACGTTTATGTCCTGACCTTCTAGAACTGCCTCTACTCTTCCATCTTTTAGGTTCCTTACCCAACCCGTGACATTTTTCTTTTCTGCTACGTTTTTGGTTGTTTGGCGAAAAAAAACTCCCTGAACTTTGCCTTTTACAAAAATATGCACTCTCTGATTTGCCACATGAGAGAATTTTTTCCAGGATTAATTAGTCTTGAGTGTTGAAAATATTAAGAAGAGCTGGAATCTGGTCTATCTTTAACTCTTGCACGGCCAGTCTTTCTTGCAGCAATGCTACCCACTTTTCGTCCAGGAGGAGCATTTCTTGACACTGTTGAACTTCTACCTACGTGTTGATGTCTTCCACCTCCGTGTGGGTGAACATATACGGCTTGAGCAACTCCCCTAACGATTGGGTACTTGTGACCTTTGGATACTTTTCTGCGCCAAGCATTTCCTGCTCGCATGAATGGTCTATCACCTACACCACCGCCAGCTAGAGTACCAATCATTGCACGGTTCTGAGGATTAAGAGTAGTAAATTTTCCCGATGGGAGTTTTATTGTAACACCATCTGCACTATGTGAAAACACTGTAGCGTATGTTCCTGCAGATTTAACTATAGTTCCTCCGTCGCCAAAGTGTTTTTCAACATTACTTACTATTGTTCCATCAGGAATGTTTTGAACACTAATTACATTTCCTGGAGCAATTTCAGATTTTAATCCAAACTGGATTTTTGAGCCAATTCTGGTGCCAAGAATTGCTGGTAAAAATGAAAATGAGCCATTTTCAAATCTGACCTTTGCAAGAGGAGTGTCTCTACCTCTTTCATGAACCAGATCTACAACTTGACCTTCGCGCTGTTCTGCAAGTCCAAATCTTGGGTATTTTGCTGGAAGAATCTTACCAGTAGATGCTGCACGAAATTGCATTCCACCTCGTCCACGTCTTCTAACTAACGGTCTTTTACCCAAAGCAGATGAGCTGTTTTATCTTGTTGATTTTAAGCTTTGGATCACTGTATGTAATGGATCAAAGCCAACAAAGGTATAAAAATTAGTTTAGGAGTGTTTATTCTATGAGCCAGAATACTCTTTCTCTTAAAGTACTCGAGGCATATACTCGTGATGTCGGGAGAGGAGTAGCACGCATTGATTATGATTCCATGGATTCACTTAGTGCGTCAACTGGAGATGTTATCGAGATCAAAGGAAAAAGAAGAACCGTAGCAAAATGTTTACCGCTTTACCCATCAGATGAAGGAAAAGGAATTATTCGAGTCGACGGACTTGTTAGAAATAATGCAGGCATAGCCATCGGAGATACTGTCGCAGTGCGAAAGATCAAGGCAGTTGCCGCAGAAAAGGTTGTAGTAGCACCACTTGAAGCAATTCCACCCATAGACGAAAGATATCTTGCGGATGCACTAGAAAGTGTCCCATTGATAAAAGGCGATAATGTCATGGTGCCATACTTTGGTGGAAGATTAACTTTCCAAGTGATTGGAGTCACGCCAGCTGCAGATGCAGTACTTGTTACACAAAAAACAGTATTTCACATTGCAGAAAAAGGTGAAACCTTACGTGGAGTTCCACAGGTCACTTATGAAGACATTGGTGGTTTAACTGATGAAATTAAAAAAGTTAGAGAAATGATTGAGCTTCCTCTAAGACATCCAGAAATTTTTGAAAAACTTGGAATCGAAGCTCCAAAAGGTGTGTTGCTCTATGGACCACCTGGTACTGGAAAGACTTTGCTAGCAAAAGCAGTTGCAAATGAAAGTAATGCACATTTTATCAGCATTTCAGGTCCTGAGATCATGAGCAAGTTCTATGGAGAAAGCGAAGCAAGGTTAAGAGAAATTTTTAAAGAAGCAAAAGAAAAATCGCCTTCAATCATTTTCATAGATGAGATAGACTCCATTGCACCAAAAAGAGAAGAGGTGACAGGAGAGGTTGAGAGAAGAGTGGTTTCTCAGCTACTATCACTCATGGATGGTTTGGAAGCAAGAGGCAAAGTAATTGTAATATCTGCAACAAACAGACCAAATGCAATAGATCCTGCGCTAAGAAGACCTGGAAGATTTGATAGAGAAATTGAGATCAAAGTACCAGACAAGAAAGGAAGAAAGGACATCCTCATGATTCACACACGAAACATGCCTCTAAGTGATGATGTGAACTTGGAGAAGATTGCAGCAATTAGCCATGGTTATGTAGGTGCCGATTTGGAATATCTTTGCAAAGAAGCTGCAATGAAGTGCTTAAGGAGACTCTTACCAGAGCTTAACTTAGAAGATGAAAAGCTTCCACCTGAAACATTAGACAAGCTTATTGTAAATTATGATGATTACCAGAATGCGCTAAAAGAAGTAACACCGTCAGGAATGCGTGAAGTATTCATTGAAAATCCAGATGTAAGCTGGGATGAAGTTGGAGGATTAGAAACTGTCAAACGCGAACTACAAGAAGGTGTAGAGTGGCCAATGAAATATCCTACACTTTACTCTAAACTTGGTCACAGAATGCCAAGAGGAATTTTGTTACATGGACCAAGTGGAACTGGAAAGACACTTTTAGCAAAAGCAGTAGCAACAGAGAGTGAAGCCAATTTTATTTCTGTTAGAGGACCAGAGCTCTTATCAAAATGGGTAGGAGAATCAGAACGAGGAATACGAGAAATATTCAGAAGGGCACGACAAGCATCCCCATGTGTAATATTCTTCGATGAAATAGATTCTATTGCTCCAGTGAGAGGAGTCGGTGGAGAAACAGCAGTTACTGAGAGAGTGGTAAGCCAACTCTTAACAGAGCTTGACGGCATAGAAAGTCTTCATGGAGTAGTTGTACTTGCAGCAACCAATAGAGCCGATATGATCGATACAGCATTACTAAGACCTGGCAGATTTGACAAAATAATACTTGTACCTATGCCAGACAAGGAAGGTAGAAAGAAGATATTGGAAATTAGTACAAAGGAGATTCCAATAGATAGAGAACAAAAAACAGAGGCTGGAAAAAACCTCAATTATGTTGATTTAGAAAAAATTGCAGATACAACAGATGGACTAAGTGGAGCTGATGTGGCATCTATTGCAAATACTGCAGTATCACTAGTCATACATGAATTTCTTGATAAATATCCAGATCAAAAAGAAGCTGAAAAACAGGCTGCAACTGCCAAAGTAACAATGAGACATTTCGAGGAAGCAGTCAGAAAAGTAAGAACCCAAAAAGAGCTCAAGATAGGCGAAAAAGTGGCAGTTCCCTACTACAGGTAATTTTAATAAAATAACAGTTCTAATTCAGTTAAATGTCAAGTCACAGCGGATACAAGGGAAAAACTCTCAATTTCCTACAAAAAAACAACATCAGCGTAGGCGATTTGATCATAGTAGTTACTGATTCAAAATATTCTGGCATTGTCATGCCACGTTATGAATACAGTGATGATGAGCATATTGTTTTAAAGCTTAAAAGTGGATATAATATTGGGCTTGAAATAAACAAAATAAAGAAAGTTGAAGTAGAATCATCATCTAGTTCAATAAAAAAAGAAACTATTCCTCAATCACAAACTAATCCAAACTTACCAAAGATTCTCTTAATTTCTACAGGTGGAACAATTGCAAGTAAAATAGATTACAGAACAGGTGGGGTCACACCTGTTCTCACAGCTGCTGAACTTAATGCGAATGTACCGGAGATTTCAAACATAGCAAACATAGACACAGAAGTTCTTTTTTCAGAATATTCTGAAAATTTACTACCAGAACACTGGAAGAAAATAGCAGAAAAAATAAACTCGTACACCAAATCGGAATACATAGGAATCATAGTTGCTCATGGCACAGATACTATGCAATATACTGCATCTGCACTTTCTTTTGCTTTAGCAGGTATTCCAATTCCTATTGCGCTAGTTGGATCACAAAGATCATCAGATAGACCATCTTCTGATGCCGCTACTAATCTAATTGCTGCAACAAAATTCCTTATTGAATGCAATATCGGTGGAATTTACGTGGTAATGCATAATACCACAAGTGATGATGAAATTGCTTGTCATTGGGGTACGCGAGTAAGGAAGAATCACACTAGCAAGCGAAATGCGTTTCAGACTGTGGGAGGAAACCCCGCGTTTATAGTAAACCAAGACAAGATAGAAAAAAACCCACAATTCAATTACACTAAAAAAGACTACCTACCAAGAATTAATTTCGATACACGTGTAGCGTTAGTGAAGTATTATCCAGGTCTTAGTCCAAAAATTATAGATCACATAATAGAAGATGGGCATAAAGCAATAATTTTTGAAGGAACAGGTCTTGGGCATGTTGGAAAAGTTATGTACGATAGCGTGAGTAAAGCAAAGAAGAAAGGGCTGTTTATTGGGATGACATCTCAATGCATAGATGGAATGGTAAGCATGACAGTTTATGAAAGTGGAAGGGATTTACTGAGTTTGGGAGTAATTCCTCTCGCAAACATGGTTCCTGAGACTGCACTTGTCAAAACAATGTGGGCTCTTGGCAATTCAAAGAATCATCAAGAAATGGAAAAATTGATGAGAGAAAACATAGCCCTAGAATTTTCAGACTAACTAAGCTTAAAAAGTAAGACAAATAATAAATGAGAAATGTCTAATCTTCAGTTAGATAAAATAGGATTAAAAGTTGGTTTAGAAATACATCAGCAATTAGCTACAAATAAAAAATTATTTTGTAACTGTTCTAATACAGAATCAGAAGAATATCCGATAAAGTTTTTTCGCAGGTTAAGACTTGCTAAGAGTGAGCTTGGCGAATATGATCCTACAGCCGTATTTGAGCGTAGTAAGGCAAAGATCATAGTTTATCATGCAAATCCTTCAAGTAGTTGCCTTGTGGAACAAGACGAAGAACCTCCTCATGGTGTAAATAAAGATGCAAAAGAAATTGTGCTCGTTATAGCATCTGCTCTAAAATCAAATATTTTCAATGAGATTCATGTGATGAGAAAGCTTGTCATAGATGGATCTAATACATCTGGTTTTCAGAGAACTATGCTTGTTTCACAAGGAGGCCATCTTGAAGTAGATGGAATTAAAGTTGGAGTACAAGGCATTTGTTTAGAGGAAGATGCAGCAAAGATCCTAGGTGAAACTATAGAAACAAAAGAATATTCTTTGGATAGACTTGGTGTTCCATTGGTAGAGATTGCGTTAGAACCAATTTCTGGTAAACCTGAAGAAATTAAAAAAATTGCACTAACCCTTGGAAGATTACTTCGTGCCACAAAAAGAGTGGAACGTGGTTTAGGAACAATAAGACAAGATGTCAATGTATCCATCGAGGGTGGAAATATAATTGAAGTAAAAGGTGTCCAGCAACTAGATCAACTTGAAAAAGTCATAGAATATGAAGCGAAAAGGCAACATGGCTTACTCATAATTGCGGATAAATTAAAAAAAATAGAAACTGATAGGATAGCAAAGGAAAGAGATGTAAAGGATGTTACAAAGATTTTCAAAAATTGTAAATCAAAAACTATACAAAAATCATTAACAGAAGGCGCAGTTGTAAAGGCAATTAGAATAAAAAATCTCTCTGGTATGTTTAGTTTTGAACCATATGAAGGAATAAGATTGGGAAAACAGATTGGTGAACTTGTAAGATTTTTTGGATTAGGTGGGGTTTTTCATTCTGATGAGTTACCAAATTATGGAATAGAGAATTTTGAGATTCAGGAGGTTAGAAAATTGTTGGAGCTTGAACAAAATGATGCATTTCTAATATTAGCAGGAGAAATACGAAAGGTAGATCCTGCAATAGAATCAATTATCAAAAGAATCGAAGATGCAAAAATAGGGGTGCCAGCAGAAACTAGAGCAGCAACCGTTAATGGTGAAACTGTGTATTTGAGACCAAGACCTGGAGCATCAAGGATGTATCCAGAAACTGACATTCCGCCCATTTCTGTTACAAAAAATGAACTTGTAGATGCACAAAAAAACATACCGCATTCTTGGGAAGAGACAATATCAGATCTGCAAAAAACATATCAGCTTAATTCACAGCTTGCAATACAAATTTTTGATTCAAATTATTCAGATTTGTTTGAGAAAATTTGTCAGGATAAGAGAATTTCACCAAATTTTGCTGCATCCATTCTTTGCAGTACTATCACAAACCTAGAGAGGCAGGGATTGAATGCAGAACTGTTAAAACCTGCTGAAATTCTTCAAATTTTTAGCTTTCTTGCAGAAGATAAAATTACAAAAGAATCCATTGAGATGATTTTTGAAAGCATCATGTCAGGTAAGACACATTCAGCTGTTGAAACTATTGAAAAATCAGCCATAAAAAAGATTGAACCCATGGAGATTGAGAATGCATTAGAAGATCTTGTTAATGCAAATATTGGCATTATTAAAGAACAAGGTGAAAGATCAATCGGTCCGTTAATGGGAATTGCAATGAAAACAATGCGTGGAAAAGTAGATGGACAGAAATTAAATCAAATTTTGGAAAAGAAAATTAAAGAAAAAATTCGTCAAAAATAATTAATTTGACTTTTAAATTAGCATTATAAATTTTCTATAAATCTAAAAATAAATATAGCTAAAATAAAGAGTTCACTGATTTTTTACTATGTAATCACGTGAACAGTTATTCGAGTTTTCTTTTTCCTGTGCCTCTACCAGTACTAACATAATAGCCCTTAGTAGATGGTTTTTCCGGTGCATCTTGGAGTTTCTTGCTTCCAGTACCACGTCCGCTAGAAATTTTGAAGTCTTTCCCTAATGATTCCATTTTCTTTTTTTGAACATCTCTATATGCATCTCCTGCCCAATTCTGGGGTTTTTCATCTTCTTCACGAACTGAAGTACCACGGCCACTCACTCTTTTGATTTTTCCCATTATGGTGCTTACTTTTAACTGAGGTTTAAAGTTGTTGGCGTATTTAGACATGTATTATGTTATTTACAAACATGCGGGAGGTGGGATTTGAACCCACGAACTCCTAAGAGATAAGGTTCTGAGCCTTACGCCGTTGACCAGGCTAGGCGACCCCCGCAACGAAAAAAATTAGCCTTCCTGAATAAGTGTCTTTATTATAGGAATTGCATCTTTTAGTTGATGTATTCTTTGAGCTCTTCTATCATCAAATCTCAGATTCCAAGGTTGAGTGTAAAGTATTACTGATTTTCCTTCACAAAGCATACTTTTTGCATTTATTGGTGAGTCATCGATGAAAACATCATAGTCTAGTTTAGTTTTTTCTGTTCCCTCAAAAACACCAACATAATTTTTATAATTAATTTTTTTTAATTTAAGCCAATTTTTTACATGATCATGTGTTGATTCTTCTCTTGCAGTAACTATGTCCACCGTACCAAATTTTGAAAGTTCAGAGGTTACTATAGAAAGACTTTCTTCTGTAGAAGGAATGTTTTCCCAAGATTTCCAACACAGAGAGAGTTCTTTATAAAAATCAAATTTATCTATTTGAAATTTTTTCCAGAAATCCCACTCGGTGATATCTGATTTTGAGATATAGGAACGAATATTATTATTGTAAGAAAGCCATGCTTGAATAACGTCTGCAAGAACTCCATCAACATCAAGCCCTATTCTCAACTTTTTCACTTGTGTTTTTTATTAATTAAGAGTATCTCGAAATTCTTCTAGTAGTTTCTTTTGGTGCTTGTCAAGCTTGGTTGGTATTACGATTACAAGTCTAACATATTCATCGCCTTTTCCCCTACCATTCACATGTGGTAATCCTTTACCCCTGAGTTTTATTATCGTGTTTGGCTGACTACCCTGCTCTATAGTCATCTTTTCTGTGCCTTCCAGAGTAGGGACTGTAATAGTTTTGCCAAGAGCTGCATCAACTATAGATATGTTAGCGTCATAGAATATGTCAGCCCCGTCTCTTTTGAATTTCTCATGTGGTTTTACTCTAATTCTAACAACAAGATCTCCGTTTATTCCGCTTTCTACCGATTCTCCCTCTCCACGAATAGTATATTCGCCGCTATCTACGCCTGGAGGAATGTCAAAGGAAAGATGTTTTGTTCCTTTTTGTTTGCCTTTTCCTTTGCATTTGCTGCATGGTCTTTCTATAATTTTCCCTTGCCCATTGCAAGTATTACATGGATGTACAGTAACAAAGGTTGAGAATCCCATATTACGTGTAGTCCTCATTTGTCCTTGCCCGTTACACACAGTACATGTTCGTTTTGTAGTACCAGGTGCACAACCTGAACCTTTACAATTTTCACATTCTACATCCTTTTGTAGATCAATTTCTTCTCGTTTCCCCTTTAGAACATCTTCTAGTGTTATCGAAGTTTCATAGATCAGATCTGCTCCTCTTTCTCTACCAAATCCTCCAAAACCACCACCCCTACCAAAAAGTGATTCAAAGATGGAATCAAATCCACCACTTCCAAACCCACCAAAAATATCTTCAAAGTTAACTCGGGCACCACGGAATATGTCCTCAGTGCTATACCTTCCATCTACACCAGCATGACCATATTGATCGTATACCTTGCGTTTTTCACCATCAGATAAAATTGCATAGGCTTCTGATATTTCTTTAAAATGTTCTGTTGCATCAGGAGATTTGTTTCTATCCGGATGAAATTTCAGAGCTAGTTTTCTATATTGCGATTTTATTTCTGCCTCTGAAGCATTCTTTTGCAGGCCAAGAACTTCATAATAATCTCGTTTAGCACTCATAGCTACAGTAACTTTTGATTAATTTCGTCCCATGTACCGTCTATGATAGCAGATACAACCTTACCATCTGAGATTGTTATAACCATGAGATGTGGAGTGATTGCTTCTGTAACCATCTGACCTGTTCTGTCTCCATAACCTCCATGTCTTGAATCAAAGTTTGCGTGAATTTCGTATTCAGGAGTGGCTTCATCAGTTACGCTGCTTAATTGTACTTGTAAGGTTTCTTCCATACCATCAAAAGCAAAAGTAGGACTAGAAATAACAAATTCACGTGCAATGTTAAGTGGAAGAATTTCTAATGGATGTTCGTCTATGAAAGATAGAATAATGTTTTGTAGTTTTTCATTTATTAAATAAAGTTTTTTTGGAACATTTTCAGAAGTATCAGTCCATTGTATTTTGTTAGTAAAATGAGCAGCGGTTACTTCCATATCATAAGTAAAATAATCTGCTGATCCTACAACTGGAGGATATTTTTTTATATTAAAATCAAAAAAGCCGTTTCGTTGAATTGTATCTCTTATTTGTGTAATATCATCATCACTAAGAACTAATGGCGAAGGTTCGTCAGGACCATTTTGAATTAGCATTGTTTTTGTTTCTGAATCAATTGTTATTTTTCTCTGCATTCCAGCAATTCCTCCTTCACGTGTAAACATTAAGGTAAATTCGCCATTATCTCTAGTTCTAGTCTTTACAAGATCAATTACGATATTTTCGCCTTGGAATTGTCCTGAAACAACAGAGAGGAATTCTTTTTTGTTTTCTAGGTCTATAGTTAGATTAATTTCATCACCAACCTGAATATCGGTTCCCCTCACTTTGGTTACCTTAGCGTCAAAGCATATAGTCGATAGTTTTAGAATACACGCTTCACTTTCTGATAATTCTAGTCTTACTACAACTAGACCATTGTCTGTGCTGTGTATAATTGTCCCTTTGTCACCATCAATTATCGTTCTTACAATTTCACCCGAAAACTGACTTGATTGGTCTACCTTACCCATACCATAGAACTTGATGGTATCAGATTCTGCCGAGGCAGAATAATTTTGCGTACTTGCAATAAGAAAAATTGAAAAAACAATAGCTAAGAAATTAATCGAATTTGACATGATTCAAAAATAATTAATGAAAATGGGTAGTATAAACTATCAATAGATTATGGCGTGCTGCTTTGACTGGTATTCTGTTCGTTGGGATTACCTGCTTGTTGTTCTGCACCAGTTTGTTGACCAGATCCAGGCGGAGGAGTGACATTTTTGTAGAGTTCTGTACTGATCTCATTCACTAAAGATTTTAGCGCATCAAGTTTTGGCTTTATTTCTATAGAGCCTTTTTCAAGTACATCTTTTAATTCCTTTACAGCATCATTTACTTTTGTTACTTGTTCTGGTTTTATCTTGTCTTTAAGATCCTGATTTACTAATTTTTCAGTTGTATAGATATATCCTTCTGCTTCATTCTTGACATCAATTTCTTCTTTTTTCTTTTTATCTTGTTCAGCGTATAGTTCCGCATCTTTTTTTAGTTTCTCAATTTCTTCTTTGGAAAGCTTTGTGCTTGCAGTTATTGTGATCTTAGCTTCCTTTTGTGTTCCTAGATCTTTTGCTACTACATTCAGTATTCCATTTGCATCAAGATCAAATTTTACTTCAATTTGTGGAATTCCTCTAGGTGCAGGAGGAATTCCAGAAAGGTTGAAACTTCCAAGTGAAACATTGTCTGTTGCCATCGGTCTTTCGCCTTGTACTATATGTATTGTAACTGCAGTTTGATTATCTGCGGCGGTGGTGAAAACTTTGCCTTTTGAAGTTGGGATCGTGGTGTTTCTGTCAATAAGTGGTTCACGTAATCCTCCAAGTACCTCTACTCCAAGAGTAAGCGGAGTAACATCAAGAAGCACTATATCACTTGTAACATCACCAGCTATGATTCCTGCTTGAATACCAGCACCTAGAGCCACTGCTTCCATTGGGTCTACCCCAGATTCTGGTTCTTTGCCCATTACAGACGCAACAAATTTTCTAACTAGAGGAATTCGTGTAGGTCCTCCAACGAGAACAATTTTTGAAATGTCATTAGTAGATAGTTTTGCATCTTCCAAAGATTTTGTCATTGATGATCTACATCTTTCCACTATTGGATTGATGAGTTCCTCAAGTTTTGCTCTTGTTAATTTCATCTCTAGGTTCTTTGGCCCAGTTGTCTGATCATAAGATACGAATGGTAGGTTGATTTCAGTTTCAGTTACAGAAGAAAGTTCTATCTTTGCTTTTTCTGCAGATTCTCTTACTCGAACCATGGCAGTATTATCTTTTGAGAGATCAATTCCAGAACTTTTTTTGAAAGTTTCAAGTATGTAATCTATCACAACTTTGTCCATATCAGTTCCGCCAAGTTGTGTATCACCTGATGTACTCATGACCTCAAAAACACCTCCTCCCATTTCCATTATAGTGACATCTAGTGTTCCGCCACCAAAGTCAAATACCATAATTTTCATGTCTTGTTTTGCTTTATCAAGACCAAATGCAAGTGAAGCCGCAGTTGGTTCGTTTATTATTCTAACAACTTCAAGTCCAGCAATTTGTCCTGCATCTTTTGTAGCTTGTCTTTGATTATCATTAAAGTATGCTGGAACCGTGATTACTGCCTTTTCAATTTTTTCTCCAATGAATGCTTCTGCATCTCTTTTTATTTTTTGCAAAATAAAGGCAGAAATTTGTTGGGGTTTGTATTCTTTTCCATTTACTTTGAAAATATGATCGGTCCCCATCTTTCGTTTTGCTGCAACAATTGTTCCAGTTGGATTGGTTACAGCTTGCCTTCTTGCTGGCTCTCCAACAAGAAGTTCACCGTCTTTTGTAAAGGCAACAATGGATGGAAATGCTTTTCCTCCAATTGTGGTACCTTCAGCTGCAGGTATTGTGGTTGGCTTTCCACCCATCATAACGGATGCAGCAGAATTACTTGTTCCTAAATCGATTCCTATAATTTTACTCATTATTTTCACCAGCCAAGTTATTTTTTGATATTTTTGATATTTCTACTAAGCTTGGTCTAATTACTCTATTCTGTAAAATATATCCCTTACGAATCTCTGCAGTAATTGTGTCACTATCCAATGTTGGGTCTTCTTTTACAGTTATGGCTTCATGTAATTTAGGATCGAATATTTCTCCTAATGCATCAATTGGAGTTACATCATATTCTAATAGAAAAGAATCCATATTTTTTAAAATTGCATCTAGTCCTTCTGTGTTTACATTTTGTTTTGCTAGTGCTTCTTTTGCACGCACAAAATCATCATAAATAGATAGAAATTTTAGCACAATTTCAGACAATATAGAATTTACACGGTTTTGAATATCTGATTCTGTTCTCTTTTTTAGATTTTCAAAATCTGCGAGAAGGTATTGAAGTTTTTTCTCATATGATGTTATGGTTTCTTCTTGCCTAGCGAGTTTGCCTTTTAATTCATCCATATTTGATTCTTCAACATCGTCAGAACTAGTTTCCACCTGGATAGATGTTTTTGTATCATTTTCTTCAGACAAGATAAGTTGTTTGATGCTTTAGGCTAATTTTACTCTTATTACATTATCTCACAAAGCGGATTTGTCTTTATAATTATGAGATCAGAGCCTTTTCCACTTTTGTTTATCTTTTCATGGTCTAATTTTGAACATGCTACAACAATTGTGGTTTTATCACTGTGAAAAAGATCGAAGGTTGGGCCTTGATGGATTTCAACATCACCAATATAATCACGTAATTTTGTAACAAGAGAATTCAACATGTCAACTTTGTCACCCCGCATCTCATATGGATTTAATGTCCAGACAAGTGCTACTCTTGTTCTACTTGCTTTAAGATCATTTTTTTTCAGCGTTGAACGAATTTCATCTATTAGACGTTTTACATATCCATCAATACCCTTTATGCTCCCATTGACTAGGTACATCATGGTGCCAGCTCCCTCAAGCGAGGTTCCAAGGGAACGCAGATCATAGAGATTATTGGTCATATCGTCTAAGAACATATTCTTGAATTCTGCAAACATCAGATCATTTCTTGTGTTTTCATCTTGTGCAAACTTACATACTTCTAGTATACTCGATAGTCCAGAAAATTGTGAAAGAATTTTTATCGCATGAAAAAGTTCTGCAGATGTTATTGCTACGAATTTTTTTTCTTTTTTATCAGTTTCAAGTAATTTAGCAAGCTTATCATCAGCTTTTCCATTAAAAGATCCTATAATTTCAGGTACTTGATTTTTTGTACCTAATGGATAGTAGAAATACGAGATACCTTTTCCTACCTCAAGTCCTGTTACGTGTTCTAAGAGTGAGATGGTTTCGTTGTTTCCACCAACACCTGTTGGTAGATTATAAATTACAGATCCGCCTTTCTTTATAGCACTAGTTGCGTCTTTAAATTTAGAATGAATTTCCATTTTTATTTCCTGACCAGCTTTCCTTATTCTTGGAGCAAAAAAGAGATATTCAGAATGAGATATCGCAACTTCTATTGGTTCTACACCAAGTAATGGTTCGTCTTCCTTCAATGAAGCAACATCTGGGTATGTCTTTGCAATTTCTGATTTGAGAGATATGGCCATATGTGCAGATTCATCTACGATAAAGACGTCTGCACCTTTAATTGCCATTTGACAAGCAATCGCATAACCTTCCGTACTAAGACCATAAACAACAACTTTAGCTCCTCCCAAATCATTGGAGCTAGGCAGAAAGGCTAAGAAAAACTTTTTCACCTCAGAATTCTATCAAAATTGTTTGAAAATCTGGTTTGACATACTTACTCCAAAACAGCTTTTGTTTTTTGAATCCATGATTGAAAAGTTACAAAAAAGCAATCAGATACTCTGTACTTCAAGAAAATATCGTGAGGTTGTTGAGCTTGCAAAAATCAGAGGCATAAATCTCGTGTTTATAGGCAAACATGGAGGCGATGATAGATTTGGCAAGTTAAATGCCAGTATTTTACGAATGAATGGCCTCGCCTCAAGAATAAGGAAATTTGCACCTAATCTTACTGTGAGTTTTTGCTCTCCTGAAGCTGCAAGAATTTCCTATGGTCTTGGCATCAAGCATGTTGCTTTCTGTGATTCACCTCACGCAGAAGCGGTGATGAGACTTTCCATACCACTGGTACAAAAACTGCTCATACCTTGGATTATACCAAAAAAAGAATTTTCAAAATATGGTATCTCGCAAAGAAATATCATACAATACAAATCGCTTGATGCATCTTTAATAGTAAAAAACAAATCAAAAAAATATTCAAAAAAAGACTTTTCATTAAAGAATAAAAAAACAATAGTAATCAGAACCGAGGAATCGCAAGCAGCCTATATTTCTACTAGGAAAAATAGCTTTCACATAGTACGTAGAATTGCCAATAAATTTCCAGATTGTAATATAGTCATCTTGGGCAGATACACCCCCCAGATTAATCAGTTCAAAAAGGAATTTGGAGATAAAATCACCATACTGAATAAAGTTGTAGATGGGAAAGGTCTGCTCATGTTAACGGATGTTTTTATTGGATCAGGTGGCACAATGACTGCTGAATCTGCATTAATGGGAATCCCCACTATATCATATGATGCAGTACCAAACATCATAGAACAATATCTTGTCAAGAAACATTTGGTAAAGAGAGAAAAGGATCCTGAAAAAATAGTTCGGCTTGTAAAGCAATTCTTAAAATCAGATAACAAAAAAGATATCAACAATGCCAAAAAGATATTGAAATCCATGGATGATCCATTTCCAAAGCTTGTCACTGCGATTAAATCGATCTAGGTTTTAATGTAAATAGAATTTTGTTAAAGTGCCATATTATTAAAAAATTACTGATACAGAATAACATTATAAGGGAACCAAAATCAACATTCAACGCCCGGAAAGCCCGGTAGAGGATATCCACCGAGTGTAGCGGTCAAGCATAGGGGCCTTTGGAGCCCTTGACCCCAGTTCGAATCTGGGCCGGGCTATTTTAAAATCACTTACAGATATGGCTCATTTGGCATCATATCAAAATTAGGCATGAGTGATATTCCAATTAGTATTGGCACTACAAAAATTGCAAACGAAATCGCAGTTAATATTATTCCAAGCAACAGACAATTTTTTGCTTTGCGTGGATCATCATCTTTGATAATAAAATAAGCAATTACACCGCCGATTACATTGAAAAAAATCGGTAAAAGAAACCAAAAACTACTTCGTTTTCTTACTTCCATAAACAAGGTATTGTTTTCTAGAATTTAAATCAAATTGATCTTGTTTATAATCATAATTCAAGTTTTGCAAGAAGTTTTGTTGCTACAGCAAACAAGCCTAGAGATAGTATTACTAGAACAAGCATTTCCAAAGCTACAAAAGTATCAAAGCTTCCAAAGATCCCAGCCCTAACTACATCTACGAGATATGTAAGTGGGTTAAAATAAAATGCAGTAGCAATTGGTGCAGGCGCGCCTTCAGCTGGGTAAAATGCAGTACTCACGAATGCAAAAAACAAAAACACCGTATTAATGACGACATTGAATCCCTCACTTGATCTCAATCTAGTAGATATGATAGAGGCTATAGAACCAAAAAGAATTGAACCAGCAACGGAAGCAAACACCAAAAGCGGAATTGTAAATAGATTAAATTCTACAGAATTGAAAAATAGTGGATAGCCTACAATTGTAATTAGAGCGGCGCTTATTAGACCAACAATTCCTATTGTGTACACATTACTTAGAATATAATGACGACGAGTGAATGGTCCTACAAGGATCTGCTCAAACATTCCATGCCTACGATCATTCCATATTATGATGCCTGAGACAAGAGTGCTATTCATTATGTTAAAACCAATCATTCCAGATGCGATATACGCTGGATAATCCAGTGTTTTATTTGCAAATGGGACAGAATCAATTAATGATGTATAAGCAAATCCTCCAACGAAGATATAGATCAAAGGAAAAATGACTTGCCAAATTAAAAACCCCTTGTTAAGAGATATTGTCAGGTTTCTATTTACAAGTCTAATTATTGGATGCATTTGATTTTTTCACCATTGAAAGAAATATTTCTTCTAGACTTGTCGGAACCGCGGATAAATCATCTATTGTGATATTGTTCGCAGTTAAGATTTGGAGGATTTTCAATAATATTTCTTCAGAATTGTTAGAACGTATTGTGATGTTTGTTCCAGAGTTAAAATCAAGTTTATAGTCTTGTATTCCTTCTAAAAGACTTGACATGTTTTTTTCTGTGTTATTTATGTGAATCTTTATTGTTTTCTCCCTACCGAATTTGTTTTTTAGATCCTCTGGAGTATCTATAGCTATAATCTTACCTTTGTTTATAATAGCAATTTCATCACAAAGATATTCTGCTTCATGCAGTATGTGAGTGGTAAAGAAAACAGTTAGACCCGCCTTTACTCTTTTTTTGATAAAATCAAGTAGTGTTCTACGTGCAGATGGATCTAATCCAACTGTCGGTTCATCAAGAAACAATAATTCCATATCATGCATAAACTCGCGTGCTACCTGTACTCTTCTCCTCTGGCCTATTGAAAGATCTTCATTTTTCACATTTCTTATATCTTCTAAAGCAAATGACAAGAGAAGCTCCTCCACTCTATCTTTTCTTGTTTTTCTCTCAACATTCCACATCATCCCGTACTTTTCAAGAGATTTTTCTACGCTAAGGGTTGGCTCATAGCTGGGTTGCTGTAAAACAACACCAATTCTTTTTCGTACATCAAGAGGGTGCCTTATTGCATCTATTCCAAGTATGTCAATAGAACCACTTGTTGGAGCTATGAGTGTTGTAAGAAGTTTTATAGTGGTAGTTTTTCCAGCTCCATTTGGTCCCAAAAATCCAAAAATCTTACCGGAATAGACAGATAGATCTATGCGATCCACTGCGATCGTGGAATCATATGATTTGGATAGTAGATTCGTTTCAATACAGGACATTTAAATGGAATTTGATTCTCCCACTAATTTAGTTAATGAAATTTTTATTAATGCACACTTCTATTTCAGAGTGACTTGTCAGAATTCGAATTACTTTTAAACAAACTTCTTGAGCAAAAACCAGATCTTTCTAGATCGGACATACAGGAAATGATCAATAAAAAGAAAGAAAAGATTGGTGCAGGGTACTTGACAGATCAAGGGGCATTATTTCTAATAGCATCGGATCTTGGTGTGTCATTAAACGAACAACTAAAAGTTGAGATGGGTCTGAAAGATCTTTACGTTGGAGCAAAGGAAATCACCCTAGAGACAAGAGTGATGAATGTTTATCCAGCTAAACAATTTTCACGTAAAGATGGCACACAGTTTCTTCTTCGTACCATAACAGTTTATGATTCAGATTCTAGAGCCAAAGTGAAATTATGGGATGAAAAAGCTAATCTTCCTGGAATTGAGAGTCTAAAACCCGGTGACCTCGTAAAGATAATCAAAGCGTATGTTAAATCAGACATGACCGGAACCCCTATTATCAATATAGGTTCTGGTTCTAATCTTGAAACAAGCGGTATGAAAAGCAGCATTCCATTGCTTGACTCAATAACAGAAGATGTAAGCATGGTAAAAGAGGATCAACAAAATCTTGTAGTTTCTGGAATGTTGGATGGCAATGTTAGGATGTCTGAATTCACCAACTTTAAAGGTCAACCTGGAAAAGCTTTGCATCTAAGGTTAAAGGGAAAAGATGGCACGATTATCAGGGTTGTTTTATGGAACACCGATGAAAATTCAATACCAAAAATGATTACTTCTGGTGCGAAGACAAGACTAATCGGTGTGAAAACAAAAAGAGGACAGCAAGGAATTGAACTGCATGGAGATGAAGGAACTGTTATTGAAATAGAGGGCGCAAATGAAATACAACCTTTAACTGTTAGAGTTTTATCAATATCAAAAAACGATTATGGGAATAATCTAATTTTGGTAGTAGACCAAAAAAAGAAATTGTTAAACATTACTGATTTTGCAAATGTTTCAAAAGATATGCAAGTTGGTGAAGTCATAGAATGTATGCCAACAAAAGCTTATGGAAATTCCATAACATTAGAAAAAGATGCATTAATCAGAAAAATAAATGATGAAAATATCCCTACCATATCAGACATAAGAACAAAGATTCGAGACATAAAACCAAGTGATAATACATACTGCGTCGAGGCCATAATTCTCAAAATGCCAGAAAGGCGTGAAATTCAAACAAAAACAGGTGAATCCGTTGCATTATCAGAGATGTTTATCGAAGATGAGACAGGTCAGATCTGGTTAAAAGGATGGAGAAATCAGGCACGAATGCTTGATCAATTTTCTCAAGGAGAGATCGTTTCCATAATCGGGGTAACCGCAAAAGCTGGGCTCGAGGGCAGAATCGAATTATTCTTGACCCCCTTTTCACAAATAACAAAAAAGAATTAAGAATCCCAAAAACCGCGAGTTGTAACATATTGTCTTTCTGCCTCATAGATTTGCTTGTATAGCTCCTCTTCACCGATCATGTTTCGGAGTATTCTTGCACCCGTATCTGCACCTACTCCATAGCCTGAGAGAACTATAAGAGCAGTTTTCCCAAAGTTTTCCAAAAGTGAGGAGATTTTCCATGCACGCGAAAACTTATGGTTTTCTTCTGTTGAGATCTTTTTGCCAGAATGTTTCTTTTGTATTATTTTCCCAAGATCATAATCAGAATAAAATGTTGCAGTTATCTGACGAGATTTACAATAATGACATGAAAGAACATCATTTACTTCTTTTGTCTCTACAACTTTTTCCCACTTTCCACATCTAGCGCAGATAAGCCTATGTTTTGTTTTCAAAAGTCTTGTTTTTACAAGATCCAATATTCCTTTGTCAATATTTGCAGGAGATGCATAGTATTTTGTGGTATGATCGAGTATGGATTCTGCAAGTTTTGAAAAGCTATCTACTTCTATCCATTTTAATAGAATTTCTTTTGCTTTGATTTTTTCTAATAATGTTTGTGTGTTTTTCAAGTCATATTTATCATGAAATAATTCACGTAAAGCTTCTTTTGCAAGTGAGGTTTTTGAGTATTTTTCATAGATGAATCGTGCAGATTTTCTATCATAAATTGCTCCCCTTCCCACAATACCAAATTTTTTGGCTACACACCAGGTTCTCCAGTTTATGTTATGGGTTCCAGTAAGTGATGCAGTTACAACTAATGGTAGATCATATTCTTCATTTAGTATGTCTAACACCTGTTTTTCTGGTATTCTTCCTGTTGATGACAGAACTATTCTATATGCATCTGATCTTGTGTCTACGAGATGCCCTGTTTTGGCAGATAACATTGTAGAAAGGAGCATTGAGATGGTTGAATTTATTTTTGTTCCAAAACATGAATGAATTACAACCATATTTCTAGATCTTAATGATTCAACTACGACAGATTTTTCATTTGGAATTTCACTTAGCTTAAGATTTTCAATTACCTTGTTTAAGACAACCATTGATTTCATCTGTACTTTTGATCGAAATGAACCCACTTTACTTGCGGTGGCATAATCAACAGGAATGTTTTCACCTTCCCAATATGGCACATTAATTCCCGCCGATTGTATGGGTTCTACATTAATTTTGAGTGAGCTTTCATCCACATTTAATATTCTCCATTGCATTCCCCTCAGAACAAAAACATTACCAGGGTCACCATAATCGCCAACAAATCGCTGATCTAGACTTCCAATTATCTTCTTGCTTGCAGTATCAAACACTTTGAATTTTAAAATATCAGGAATGGTAGATAGATTTTCAAAATAATATCTAAACGCCCTACCTTTTTTCTTAAAAAGCATTTCTTCTTTATCAAAAAATATGACGGAGCTAGAATGCAAGAGATCAAGAACGCCAAAAAGATCTTCTAGAGTTGTATTTCTGAATGGATATGCCTGTCTAATTATCTTAAATGCCAGATCTACCGGTACACTTCCAAATTGCATGGTTAGCCCAACTAGATGATGTGCCAGTACGTCTAGCGAATCAGCATGAATTATCTGATCTTCTATAGATTTTTCTTTCACTCTCTCAAGTATTGCCCTAGCCTCAAATTCGTCATCAGGATTATTTGTGATAACAAGACCTTTGGCAGATGAATCTCTGTTGTGTCTGCTTCGTCCTATTCTTTGGACTAGTTTTGATACTTGTCTAGGTGACCCATAATGAATAACCAATTCAACAGAACCTATGTCAAGTCCAAGTTCAAGAGAAGATGTACAAACAATAATTCCGGGTTTTCCTTGCCTCAAATTTTCCTCAGTTTCTTCTCTTACTTCTTGTGAAAGTGAGCCATGATGTAATTCTATTCTAGATGTAGATTTTTCACGTAGAATTGAAGCAATGTATTCTGATTCACCACGAGTATTTGTAAAAAGTAAGACTGGGGAATTTTGGTAGTTCTTTGCCACATATTCTATTATGAAATCAACTACATCAGTTATTGTACCATCAATGTATTTTATTTCTACATCGTATTTTCTAATAGATGTATCACGAATTACCTTGCATTTTCTTTTTGTGCCAACAACAAACTTGGCACACTCTTCAATATTTCCTACTGTAGCAGAAAGACCAATTCTAGTAATATCAGATTTTGAATTATTTTGTAATCTTTCCAAGCTTAATGATAGTTGTGCTCCACGTTCATTTCCTAAAAGCTCGTGAACCTCATCTATTACAACCCACTCAAGTTCAGATAGGGCATGAAGCATTTTTTGTTGAGTTAGTAATATTACAATAGTTTCAGGAGTCGTTATGAGTATGTCAGGAGGAGAATCACTGATCTTTTTTCGAATTGATTGAGAAGTATCACCATGACGTATCTGAATTGAAAGAGCTTCTTGTTCAGCATATTTCATTATTCTTCTAAATACATCACGATTCAGAGCACGAAGAGGTGTTATGTATAATGCCTTTATCTTTCCTGGTTTTTTTGATTTTGCAATTCTTGCAAAAATTGGAATTACGGACGACTCTGTTTTACCAGAACCTGTTGGTGCAACTACTAGTGAATCAATCTTTTGGAAAATTATAGGGACTGCTTTTTTCTGAATGTCAGTTAGGTTTTCAAAACCAAGGGAATGAAACTTGGTTATCAGTTCAGATTCAGGTAGGCGGTTCCTGATTTTGCCTAGTTCTAGCTCGCTCGTATACCATTACCCCAACAAGTCCAATTCCAAATAAAATAACAGCAATGATTGGAATTGAATCAAAAATACCTGCCATGGATTCATTACTGATTACAGTGATAAATATCTTAAGATGAATCTACAAGACCAGATGGAGTGATCATGTAAGGGATTTCTTTTTTAATCCCAAATGATGGTCTTACTTCTGCGACATATTTGTGACCAATTTTAACAAGATGAATTTTCTGATGCACCGACATACTTATCGATCTATCCAGGTTTTCTCTTTCCTTTTCATCTGATTTTCTTACCATGTTAGTTACAACAATTGCTATCTTTTTCTTTATGGCTACAGATGACAGATTATGCATGTATTTCATAAACTCGATATGCTTTGTTAATGATTTTGATTCTTTTGAGTATTCAAAAGAAAATAGATCTGTGATATTATCTATTACAACGAGATAGAGATCCTTGATTTCTAATGTCTTTTCTAAGTATTTTACTTGCTCTGCAGTATTTGTTATTCTACCCACTATCACATTATCTAGTAA
>DATIDL010000155.1:0-12203 GCA_035456305.1 Nitrosopumilaceae archaeon | reverse complement strand
CTCACACACGAAGACCCCAAAATAATTAAAGACGAAATGAATGAAAATGAAATAAACGTAAAAGAGTTTGTACAAAAAAACCTGTTGCAGATACAACAAATCACCAGTCCAGAAAAAGATCCTAAAGGAATACTGCAAGGTTATGATAATATTGTAAAACAAGCCATTGCCGATAAAAAGCCGCCATACAGGATTGTGGGCAAAATAATGCCCAACACAGAGATAGAAGAGGCAATGTCAGTTCAGCTTGTAATAGAACGCATGGCTCATGCAATGTTTGAAAAACTTAATTCAACTATACTTTGTACATATGACATTAATGAAATTCCGACCAATAATTACAAGATGTGGCTTAGCCGTCTGTATTCATACCACCATGCCGCAATTGTATCTATTAGAGATGGAACAAACATGGCGGGCTATTTGTAGATTTAAACTAGTCAGACACTAGCAAGATAATTGTAATGATAAAAAAGTGAATTTAGACAACTGGAGATTCCCAGTCATCCATTGAAGTGATACCACCATCAACCCATGTCCATTCAATCTTTTGATATGTGAAAGCAACTTCTTCATATTCCCCAAAATTCTGCAAGTCAGGACGTGCGTCAGAGTTTTGGTTTATCTGTTTGATTGATGCAACGTTTGCATTGGTTAGCTTTATTGTAAAGTAGTGCACCTCTTTGCCTGTACCATCTGTGTTGTAGAAATGAAATTCAACTGACCTTAGATTCTCGTTGTTTACAAGTGCCTGGTAAATCAGTGGAGTTGATTTATCAATTTCTTTCACTATTGTAATTGGGCTGTGTTGTCTTTTTCCAGTTGGAAGTCCAGATGCAGCATCACGTGGTGAGATTATGCTGTGATCAAAGCTTATTACTTCGATAGATTTTTCTTCACCGTTTTTTGTTGCGCCGCCATCAATGTTTCCTTGTACCGCACCTTCTATTTTCACATATTTCATTATTGGTGGTTCTGTTCCAAACGCAGCTGGTCCTGGTGGTCCTGTTTCACCCGGTGGACCTTGTTCGCCCGTTTCACCTGGCGGACCTGTTTCACCTGGTGGACCTTCTGGTCCAGGAGGAGCATTTACAGTGACTGATGTCTCTTTGTTTTGTATTGCATCTGTAAGATTGTTTATTGCTGTTACAATCTGGCTATATGGATCTGATCCTGGCGCGCCTTGTGCAAAGTTGATTGTTGAAACACTTAGTGTCCCTGCCACAAAAGCAATTGCTAATGCAGCAAAGATTGTCTTACTAGTCATTAATTCAATCAAATTTTACAGATATTTAAAGAGTAATTTTGTGGTAAATGGCCTAAAATTATACCAAGTATTTTCCTAAATTTTGTTATAATTTCTAATCAAAGATGGAATTTGTTGATCAAAACAATATTTCTGAAACCCAAATTTATCAATCTATTTTTGCCATGATGTGATCTGGTATCGCGATGCCATTTCTTTTCATGTATGTTGTGAGTTGAACATGTTTTTTTTCCAGAATATCATATTTTTCCGACATCTCTTCAAATCTTTTTGCCAACTTGACATAATCATCGGTAATAGAATTGACAGGTTTTTCTACTATCGGTTTTTCTACTTTGATCTTCTTTTTTGCAACTATACCATATCCCATGAGTCCTATTCCAATGATAACCGTAATGGGCATTAGATAGTTTAACAATGGAAGCTTATCACACACTTGTCTATACTCGCTTGTAAAAAGGCCAGCCTTACTTGCCTCAGACTCACATTCCGATATTATTTTGTCCGTGTTTAGATAACCAATTATTCCCACCACTAGAAGTGCAACCCCTATTGCCATAATACCAGCTCTCATCTTGTGGGCAATTAGAGCCAAGAGCTTATCAAGCCATGGATGTATCATCACGTACTGACAATTACTTTTGAAAGTGTAGAAAATCAGTTATTTTTTATTTTTCAATCGTCTTTTGTTATTGACTCATTTTTTTGCAGATAAGTTGAGATGTAAGATATTCCACCAACAATTACTCCAATGCTTAACACTCCTGCAAATGTAGCAATTGGTGGGATGAATTGGTCCATGATGGCAAGGTTTGGAGTTAGCTCGGTACTTCCTGCACTCAAAATTAAATCAAGTGCACCTGAACCCATCAGTCCCGCAAGTATCATCGATATGGTAGTTGCCGCACCTCCGACATTCATTCCTATCAGATGAATCCAAGCCATTACAGACCTGATTCCACGGATGTTTTTTTCCATGTTGATTTCCAAATGGTTGTAAAATATTGCCGTAGTTGCAATTGCCACGACAAGTATCATGTAAAATACATAGCCCAAAAAGAACCATTTTGCAGGTCCGTCAAAAGACAGAGAAAGAAACTGGATTATGTTTACATTTGAGGAGATCATCTGAGCCCCCACAACAGAAATGGTGAGTCCTGTAATTATTGCACCCTGAATTATTGCAGATAAAATGAACCTGTTGCCCCAAGAGCTTGTGCGCTTCATGTCTGTACTATATTTCACATATGGATAAACTAATTGAAAAGATAGTGTTGCTACTAGAGCAGGGAATTAAAAATAAAAAAAGAATGGTTAGAAGTCTATGGGACTACTTTTGCACAGTATACAATCGCTGTGATTTCATGTGGTGTAATTCCTGTGGGAAGAGAAGCAGTTACAAGCCAACCAAATCCTTCTGCTGTAAATGCAGTGTGCTCTCGCCATACATTTACTAATGTACTTGTAGCCGCATAACCACCACCGACTGGAATTTCACCATTACCAGTGTCACAAGCTGCAAACGAGTCTGTAATTGCTCCACCGCCAGGCAAAATGCCAGGAGTTAGATCTCTTACTTCTCTAACTATCAATCTGCCAACACCGCCGCCAGCACCAATGTCGTCAAATTCACACACCACAGTGCCATCTACATTGATCTGTCTAATTGATTGACCAGTAGGACAGTTTTGAAAAATCCTGCTTTGCAGTGTTGAATCTGCAGCTGCTCGTGCAGCAGCTTCTGCGTCAATGTTTGATTGCAGAGTTGTGTCTGCAGCTGCTCGTGCAGCAGCTTCTGCGTCAATGTTTGATTGCAGGTTAGCAATAGATTCTTGCAGTTCTGTGAAGACGTCAAAGAAGCTATCCACGTCTGTAAAGACATCAAAGAAGACGTCAAAAAATGAGTCAGCTTCTGAATCACTTTCCTCTAATGCACTTATTCGCTGGTCTAGCTCCTGAAATGGTTGTCCACTTGGAGTTCCACCTGAAGCTGCAAACGCTAGTGAGGTCGGAATGAAAAGCACTAGTGTCAGCATTGCTACGATGATTAATTTTGTCATTGTCCGATCATAAAATTAGTTTTAGTTAAGCATTATGCCAATAGATATTATAGAAAATATCTCTCAGACTAGTTTATGACATGAAGTAGGTCTTTGGTTCCTCTTGTCGTCTTTTCCTTTGGTTTTTCATTTTTATAACCAATTGGAAGTATTGCTATTGGTCTATGACCATCAGGAAGATGCAAGACTTCTGAGACTTGCAACTCATCAAATGCACCTACCCAAACAGCAGATAATCCCAATACGTGAGCTGTCAGCTGAGCATATGCAGCTGCAATTGTGGCGTCTTGGACTGAAAATAATTGAGATCTTTCTCCAAAGCGTTCTACAGAACGCAATGGGTTTGCACAAAACACTAGCACCAACGGAGATTCTGCGATGAAAGTCTGGTCTTTTGCTGCCACAACTAATTGTTGTTTTATTTTGTTATTTTTGATCTGATAAATTTCAAAGGTCTGCAAACCACCAGATGACGGAGCCAAATTGCATGCCTCAAGAATTTGATCTAGTTTAGATTCTTCAATAGCAGTTTCTTTAAACATCCTAATTGAGCGTCTCTTACTTAGCAATTCAAAGAATTGTTTTTCATTCATTACTCTCACTTTACTTTTTGTATGGCTTGGACAAGCTTTTGTTCTATTTCTTTACCAAATTTATCTAATCTAGTATCGTGTATGTTTGCAAGAAGCGACGTAGGTCTTGCCAAGCTAATCCAGTTCTCACCGTTTTTCTGATACACTGCAACAGTGCATGGCAATAGCAAACCAATCTCAGGATTTGATTCTAGGACTTGTTTTGCTGCGGCGGGATTACATACTTCTAATAATCTGTATTCATCCTTGTAGTCTAATCCCTTTTTTTGCAATATGTCCTTAAAATTCAGAGTTCCTAAAACTCCAAAGCCCACTTCCTTGAGGCTTGCAGTGACATCTTCAACTGCTTGGTTTATTGTCTTTTGTGTTTTCACAGTATAGCTAAAACTGGATGTTTTTTCTTCAGCCATACACTAGTAATGAATATGATTCATTATAATAGAGACGAAAAATATCACACTTGAGAATCAGTTAGAAAAAGAATTTGATGATCAAGGCAAGAATGCTCTAGCCCTTTCCTTGATTTTTTCGTCATACGTGACTGTTATTGATTCTCCTGGTTGAGAAGTACATGGACCAATTTTTATCAAAAATTTATCTGGAGTCTCTGCTACACAACCTGAATCATCAACAGAAACAATTTTGACAGTCTCTGTAACCTCTCTTGGAATCAGATTCCAAACAGGAAATACAGCCGTCATCATAAAAACTACGACTGTTACTACAGCTACGGCAAAGTAGATTCCCGTTCGGTTTCTTTGAGCTGGCTTACTCATGTTTGTTTAGGTCAATTCATCCAATATAATACAGAATCAAGATTGTCAAACGTGATTTTCAGGTATGATAGTCGCAAATCTGATCCACTGTTTATTCGTATACTTCGACAGTCTTTATTCCTGCTTTTGCCAGCATCACACCAACAAATGTGGTGATTACCACAACCATGCCAACTATCGGAAACAACATGTCACTTACCACACCAAGATCCTTTCCTGTTTTTAGTACAATAAACGAAAATTCTCCAAGCGATGCCATGCTCAGACCCATTGCAAGCGCGTATTGTTTACCGGCACCAAACAACCTCACACCAGTATAGACTCCAAATATTTTTGCAAGTATTGTTACAATGGTAATTACTGCAATTGGAATCCAAAATGTTCCAATTGCTGATAGGTCCATAAGAGCTCCAATTGTTACAAAAAATATTGCAACAAAGACTTCCCTGATTGGTGTGATCAAAGTTGATATTTCATCAGAGAATTTGGAGCCTGCAATTATCACTCCTGCCAAAAATGCACCTGTTGCAGCTGAGAATCCAAGGTTGTATGTCAAAAATGATAGCCCAAAGGCCAGCCCCAACGCAAATGTAATGGTGATTTCAAATCGTTCCAGTTTTGAAATAAGATCAAACAGTCTTGGAACGATTAAAATTCCAAGTGTAAGGGTGGCTGCAAAAAACATGCCAATTTTTGCAATTTCCCACATTATTACTGGAAATTCGACAGCACCAGTAACCACTACTGAATGCATTGTGCTAATCATTATTATTGCAACAATGTCCTCAATTACCAGCACTCCTGTAAGCAGCAATGCTGAAGTGGTTTCCATTCTTCCTGTGCTTTCCAGTACTTTGACAATTACTGCTGTAGAGCTTATTGATAATGCTGCTGCCAAAAACATCGAATCGTAAAAGCTCCATCCAAATGCTGCACCTAATGCAAAACCAACGCCAAGCATCACAAGTACCTCTACTAGTGCAATTACGATTCCTACTTTTCCTACACCGCGCAACTTTGATAGTGGAAACGACAGTCCAACACCAAACAATAACAAAACAATTGCAACGTCTGAAAAGTTGTTTAGCATGTCGACGTTTTTGATAAGACTAAACGGTCCAAACGGACCAATCAAAATGCCTGCAACAAGAAAACCAAGAATCAACGGTTGTCTGAGTATGTATGCCAAAGCTCCTACTCCAGAACACACGATTAGCAAGAATGCCAAGTCCCCTAGCAGTTCAATTCCAATATTCAAGTCTAATTACCAACAATGGTGTCTCATCATTGGGCTATGTTCTGAGATGTCAAGATTCCTTTGCTGTTACGTGCATTCTGCTTACTTTTGGCTAGTTTGCGCAAGAACAGTTCAGAGCTAAAACAGTATGTTCTATCAGAGAATGACATCTGCTTATTGCCAATGCCAACTAACCATAGGCAATGTCTGTTGATACTAGTCTTGTTCATAAGGCTCTGGTAAGTGTAGTGATAGAACAGACTATGCTGCAAATAGGAGACGCCCCACTACTCAATGAAGTACTCTTGGCTCTATACCAAAAACATGGTTGCTATATTCCAGACTGTTATGATCATCCAGAATATTTACTAGATGTTTTCAAGGATCTTGAGGGGAGTTCTTACCTTGTTGTTGCAGATTCTATAAGAGTACAGCTTGAAGAATACAGCTATCACCCAGAGATACGAAAATTTGTTGAGAAGATAAGTGAAATAAAATGCCAGCATTAGACTAGAGAATTTAGTACCCTAGAGATTCATCTTTGATATCGGTTTTGCCAAGAAGAGTCCTGCGAAGGCAGCTACTATAATAAACAAAGTTAACGAAGAAAACTCTGGAACAGCAGAAAACATTATAATCTCTCCCTTGGGGCCAGTCCAGTTAGATTCGTCATCAGGCAATCCAATGCCCAAGATTTTCACTTTAACATCCACAGGGGAATCATACTGAAGAGGTTCTGTCCAGTGTTCTGCGATTCCTGCATGGGTTGATTGTTTTGCAAGTGAAAAAATTGTCTTGTTGTTTTGTATGACATCAAGATCATAATTTACATCAGTAAGCAAGCTTTGCGTAGAGTTTTTGAAGTAAAGATGGATGCCAAGCTGTTCTGTGTTAATTGGCTCTGTGGCTTCAACGATAACCAGAATAGAGCCATCAGAAGACAGCCCTTCCTCATGGATTATTCTTTTTTCTATGTCAAAGGGTACAAATTCTACATTAATCGAGCCTATCATCCACGGATGAAGCATGCAATAGTAATCATATGATCTCATTGTTGTGAATTTGTAAGAAAATGTTTCTCCCGGAGAGATCAACCCGCTGCTAAAGATATTATCTTGCCCGTCTATCATATTTCCACTTGTAACAGTGTGGTCTTCAGAATCCATGTTTTTCCACGTCAATTCAGTATTTTGTGGAATTGTCATAGTATTTGGAAAATAGCACGTCTTTTTTTCTTCGCAGCCTTGTTTTGCTGTGTCAGATGGAATTATGATGGTCCTATCATCAGTGTTAGAAACAACTAGTGTAGCAGTATAATCTGAAAATGAAATTGGTTCAGTGCTTTTAGGATAGGGGTTTACTTCAACAAGATCCATTTTTTGGCCAATAAAGTTTTGAGATGCCAGCTTTTCTTGTCCTCCCCTTTGTGTAAGCTTGAAATCACCTAAATCCTGACCATTTTGTTTGATGTTAACTAGAATGGTTACTAGTCCTTCCCACACGCAAGTAACATCAGAAGGACATCTAGAATCCTCTGTAACATTTAGAAATTTGATCTGTATGTTTTCTGATTCTATGATGGCTGTTTGTTGCGTCTTTAATTGAAATTGTGTTGCAAGTGTGGCACTAACAACTTCTTCGCCTTTTGCATATGCACTTGTGACAAGCAATGTGCAAACAAAGCAAACAAGGATAGCTAGCCCAAAGATGTTCAAGCTAAAGATAAGTTGGTTTTTCTTGCTTATGAAGTACGCTCATAAATTATACGAACCATCTTTCTTTGGTTAAAGATAAATAAACATCTTGAATCAAGGTGCCCTGTTGGAGAAAAAAATCACAATAGGACTTGTTCAGACTAGAGTTTCTGATGACATCAAATTCAACATGCAAAATACCATATCAAAAATAAGAGAAGCTGCAAGCAAGGGTGCAAAGATAATTTGCTTACAAGAATTATATCGGACAAAATACTTTCCAACCGATGAAAAAACCGACGTTACCAAGCTGGCAGAACCAATACCTGGAGAAACAACTAACACACTTTCTTCTTTGGCAAAAGAATTGAACGTAATTATAATTGCACCAATTTTTGAAGCAGCCTCGGGCAAGAACTACAACACTGCAGTAGTGATTGGATCTGATGGAAATATCATGGGAAGCTACAGAAAGATGCACATACCACAAGATCCTTTCTTTTATGAAAAAAACTATTTTGAGGAAGGCACATCAGGATACCAGATCTTTAAAATGCAAAATGTTTCATTTGGAGTTTTGATTTGCTATGACCAATGGTTTCCTGAAGCTGCGCGAACTTTGGCACTGCAGGGAGCAGACCTCATCTTTTATCCTTCTGCAATAGGATACTTGGAAGGTGATCCCTTGTCGCAAGACGACTGGCACTATTCTTGGGAAAACATCCAGCGCTCCCATGCCATTGCAAACGGAATACATGTTGCATCAATAAACAGAGTTGGAACAGAAGGTAACATAAAATTCTGGGGGGCCTCGTTTGTGTGCGATGCGTTTGGAAGATTGATCAAACGTGCAAACGAGACAGAAGAAGAGGTCTTGATTGCAGAACTGGACTTGTCCCAAAACAAGAGAATTCAGGATGGCTGGGGATTTTTGCGAAACAGGCTGCCTGCTACTTATGGGCTACTTAGCTCACCTGTCGTAAATGAAACACCAAAAAACTTGGGATATTTTATGCCAGCAGAATGGGAAAGACATGACTCGACATGGCTTGCATGGCCACATGATCCTGTGACTTTTCCAGCACGAGTGAAAAAAGTAGAACAGGCGTATGCAAAAATGATTTTAGTTTTATCCAAAAATGAAAACGTCAACTTGTTTGTAACTGATTTGAAGATGAAAGAAAAGGTGTCAGAGATTTTAAAGAAAAAAGGAGTCGACTTGCAAAAAATTAATTTCTACATACATGATTATGCTGATGTCTGGTTTAGAGATTATGGTCCTGTTTTTGTATTAAACAAGCAAAAAAAGCAGCTTGCTTTTGTGCACTGGATCTTTAACGCATGGGGAGGAAAATACAAGGACTTGATGCGCGACACGCAGATTCCAAATGTAATAAGCAGCAGATTGCAGCTTGCCAATTTCAAGCCAGGTCTTGTCCTGGAAGGTGGCTCTGTCGATGTAAACGGCAAAGGAACCATGCTAACCACAGAGCAGTGCCTTCTTGATAGACATAGAAACCCACATCTCTCAAAAGATGAGATTGAAAAATATCTGGCAAATTATTTTGGCACTACAAAGACAATCTGGCTAAAAGGTGGCGTTGTAGGTGATGACACAGATGGGCATATTGACAATCTGGCTCGTTTTGTAAATCCAAAGACTGTTTTGTGTGCTTTTGAAGAAAACGAAAAAGACGAGAATCATGAAATACTGAAACAAAACTATGACATTTTGGTAAACTCAACAGACCAAGACGGAAAGAAGCTCAAAGTAGTCAAGATTCCAATGCCGGGTGTGATTTGTAGCACAGTGAGAGACGAGAAGACAAGGCTTCCTGCAAGCTATCTGAACTTTTATGTTGCAAACAAGACTGTCTTAGTTCCAGCATACGGGCACAAAAATGACCGTGTCGCACAAAAAATTATCGCAAAACAATTTCCTGGAAGAAAAGTTGTTGGTATTGACTGCCGTGATTTGATTTACGGAATGGGTGCAATCCATTGTGTCATGCAACAACAGCCTGCCATAATTTAGTAAGAAAATTTTTGTAAAACACCTATGTGTTATATGATATGGTTTTGAAAAGCCATGAAGCTGTAGTTGACTGGATTTTGTCAGCGATCTTTAGTACCGTGTCATGATCTAGATATCTCTCAAGTGTGACATACAGCATAAAATTATCAAAATAATGAATTAGCTGATGCAGGTTTTCCCTTGATAGAAACACAAAAGTCATCTTTCCCATCGGTTGGTTTAACAGGTCTTGCATCTCACGCATGATTGCCAAATCATGGGCAAAGATTTCCTCCTGAGCATGAGTTTTCAGACTAACTTTTTCTTTATTCATTTTAGCATACAAAATGTTGCCCTTGTTATCAACAAAGCCGACATAACGCATCGCGTCATCAATTCGCAGGATTCTATCTGTAACGGTTCGAAGATCCATTATTTATGATACACCTGAAAATTGTTTAACTACATGTCTGTAAAAAAAATGAATAACGTCCGCTTTTTGTTTCAATGCTTCTTTAGAAGATGAAAAATAAATAAAACATACGTAGAATTTCTATGCAATACTTTAATACTATTGCAAAAATGTGTTTGAAATTAGTTGTAAAAAATTCTACTTACTTGTACAGTGCTTTTATGCCATTAATGTCGCCGGTATTAAGATCACGCTTTTTTGTTTCTCCCACGTCAGCAAATGCATACATTGTCTCTTCGGTGCAGCTATTAGACGGGTGTCCCATGCCAGCAGCATGGCCAAACTCGTGTGTTGCTATGTTTTGAAAGTCCATTGCTGCAGGATCTGCGTTGCCCCATGCAAAGTCTGCATCATCAAACATTGCATCCCATTCTACTAGCTGTCTTCCAGATGGCGGTCCACCAAAGATTCCCCATGTTATTGTGACTGCAATTGCACCTGGGTCATCAATGCTTCCAAACATCACTTCGTTTTTGCCATCAGTGGTTTGTGTATCAAGACCATCAACGACACCTGCAATTTCAGAGCCAAATATTTCAGCAGGAACCTGCACGTCCCATGTTTCCAAACTAGTAGATGTTGCTGTCCTAACAAAATCATCTGCAAGTCCAGCCTGGTTTGTTGAATCAACTATGTATGGTTCTGTTACTTTCCAATTAGCACCCTTTGCAAGAACTGCATAACATGTATCAGCACCTTTTCCACCACCCCCTACATTTGGTGGTTTAGCAAAATCTTTTTTGTAGAAAATGTGAACACTTCTCTCAAGGACTTGGCCATTAGGAAGCGTGATAGTTTTTGGGCCTTTTAGCTCATCAACTGAGACTTTGAATTTTGATGATTTAGCTGCAAATGTATCATCATGCGGAATAACTGCCATTACCAAAAGCACTGCAAATAATACTGCAAACATGGCACGCATTTACATTACATGATTACGGTAATTCTATAAAAGCATTGCATACAAAAGATACGTACTTTCAGATCTCATCATAAACTACACGGTCTCATTGCATCAAACTCGTCCTTATACGATCGTCTTTTAATAATAAAAAGTGGTGTTTTATCTATGGATTTTGAAAGATTGTATAAAGAAATAATGAATCTCGATCCTAACGTTAGGTTAGCCATAGTTTTAAATCGAAGTGGAGAAAGAATTTCTGGCGGTTATAGAGAAAACCTAAAGCATTTTCTAACTTCTGATGAGCTTAGCATGGTTCTTTATCATGCAAGCCAACGTTGGGAAGGAAGAAAACACCTGGCACACAAGATTGGTAACGCATTGTATTCCATGACAGAGTATGAAAAAGTTAAGAGAATGTCGTTTCCAATAGATGAAAATCACATGGTGCTAGTAAGTACTGAAACCAGTGTAGATCACACCAAGATAATTAATGGTGTGTTAAAATTAATTAGAAATAATTTTCCTAAAAGTTAATATTAAAACTACTTGAACGAGATTCGTGAATTATGATAAATTATGCAAGGATGTTTTAGAAACAGACAAGGCAGTGCGTTTTGCTGGAATTTATGGTAAAAATGGTGAGCTTTTAGCTAGTGCCATGCGTGAAAACACCGAAGCCCTGCTGACTCCTGATGAGGTAAAGATGTCACTATACCATGCCAAACTAAGGTGGGATACGCGCAAGGCACTTGCACACAGACTAGGCAAGGAAAAATATTCCATGACAGAGTATGAAAAAATAAAACGTGTCAGCATTCCAGTTGAGGAAAATCAGCTGCTACTAGTCAGCATGGAAACGAATGTTGATCATGCTAGGACAATAGATAGAATTTGCAATCTGATATCTGAGCAATAATTGGAATTTACAGAAACGGTTTACGGCATTCCTTCAGGCGCATGCAATGCATCCTGTTTTAGTTTCAAGGCCTTTTCAATTATTTTATCATGGTTGGCATCTACTTCGGTAGTAATGTAAAGAAAATGTTCGTCATCTAGCGGCATGGTGATTCGTTTGATCTTTTCATAAGCAGCCAAGACGTATTTTCCCTTGCCAATCTTTGTTGTAAACTCGTTGCGATTCTTCCATGCAGTTACAGCCTGCTCAAGCGATTTTTTGTTTTCATCT
>DATIDL010000154.1:0-3392 GCA_035456305.1 Nitrosopumilaceae archaeon | reverse complement strand
GTCATGGCTTGGAAAAAAGAAGACAAGGCACTATTAGGTCATATGGAAAAAATTGACAGCTCACTTAATGGCATAACTGATCTAATGATGGATATAATGGACCGAAGATCTACGTTAAATTAAAATCAAGTTTTTATAGTTGATTTGATTGCTAGCGATCGCAATAGTAGGATCTATACTAATTTTAGATCCATTTTACAATATGTATTTCTGACTTACTTCTCTTCTGATATATCGCATTTTCATGTATCTTGTCTGATTGAAAAAGACAAAAGCAAAATGTCCGAAATCTGGAAATGGGCAGCATATCTGGAAGGTAGTAAACCTCTTTCTTGACAAGTGTTCTTTATGCGGCATTGAAGTACTGCGTCTTTAAAAAACGAGTAAATTTGAAAATTACTTTCTTTTTCTACGTACCGCGTGTTGATCTGCTTTTCTTTGATGCTTACCTGTTTTTCTTTTTGCCATGATAAACCAGATGACCTGACACTACTTAATTTCTTGCATTTTTGATTCCTAAATCTTTGGAGCATGCAAAGTTTGCGTTCTTGCCAAAAACACTGCCGCAATTGTCCCAACTATCATGATTGTCAGTATGGAAGAAGGAAATTCTGGAACAGCCTGTGTTCCCACTATGTCTATTGTATGTACGCTGTGGTGGTAATTTATCTCAAATGTGGTTTGTACTTCGGTATTTGATTTTACTATGACATCATCTGATGCTACAATCTGGCCATCGATCATGACACTCATTGTACCGCTTAGCATCGCAGTAGGAATGGTTATTTCAGCAACACCTTCCGTTCCCGTCTCACCTTCTACCATAAATGAAATTTTCTTCTCTTCTTTTTCAAATTCTACGTTGCTTATTTTAGAATTACTTGCGATGGATATCTCAAAATCATTATTATCTACAGAAATATCATGATTTACTTCAGCTGCTACCATGAATTTAGCGGAAGATTCCAAGTTTGCTGTGGCATCCAAGCCAATCAAGTCAAGCACATCTGCATCCGCTTCGATTTTTGAAGTTACAGTATATTGCCCGGGTGCTGCATCATTGGGGATTGTAAATATTGCAAAATATTCTCCATCACTAATTTCGCTTTCCTCTTCTGCTATTATCTTTCCGTTAGCATCAACAACTGTAATGGTGATAAGGCTTAGTGCTTCTCCAAGTCCTGTAATTACATTTGACGATACTGTTCCTTCAACAATCCCTGCATCTCCTGGATTGTAAAGATGCTCATCTGATTGCAAAGTTATAGATGTGTCTGCATCTGCTTGCATCTTGTCATACGATGATGAATAGTGCAATGTAGCTCTTGTTGTTGTCGCTAGATTAACTGATTCTTCAGCAAATGTAGAAGGCACAAGAGAAAGTACTAGAATCACAAAAATAGGTAACATCAAAACCTGATGTTTCATGAATAAAAATGGGATTTAATGCAAATAAATCTTGTTCATGATTTGTACTAGACTATGATTATCTTATTTGTCACCATGTGCTCAATGCCCAAGACAAAATCTCTGTCAGTTATCTGACCTTCTGACCACCACTTGGCATTGTTTTTTACCCACCATGGGACATGCCTTGGCAGTTCTGCATTGGTTTTTCTTTCCTCTGAAATTCTAATGATGTTTTTTTCTATAAAAAAATCAATTCCTGCTGTAAAGTCATCATCTGTTATCTTTCCCTCAACCCACCATGCGGCATTAGATCTTATCCATAATGGAATCTGTGAGCCAAGCGATGTTTCTGTTTTATCAGCATAAGATATCTTGCCAATCAATGCCTTGAGTTGTCTGATGTCTGTAAAAGAATATCCAAGAGCATTTAGTCTTGCATCAAACTCTGATTCTGTTATCACTCCATCTTTGTATTGTTGTACTGCAAGGTCGCGCGGTTTCATCACGGCAACAGATTCAGTTTTGTCCTCCGTTACTGTGAAATTCATAGTCTTGATTATGTTGTATCTTTCCTCGGTTGGCGAGAGTGTTCCCCAAGCAAGTTTAACCTCGTAATTTCCTGGAGGAATTGTCTTGGTATGACAAGTTTCTCCAAAGCTTTGTTGAATTCTTTCGTTTAGTTTGATGTCACAAACACTGTATATCTTTCCGTTCAGATAGGTTGATTTTGGATTGTTCAGACCAAAAAGTGTAAAAACAACAGTCCTTGATTCAAATCTTTTGTTCTGCGCATCTTCAAAAGTATAAACAGCAAAACATGATTCACCGTTGCAACCACCAGGAACATTATTGCCTACTGCATCAACAAACGGCAGGTAAATGTAGAGATTAGGATAGGGAAAGGGTTCTTTTGATATGTCTGGCAGGTCTGAAATTGTTATGGTTATTTTTGTACCAGGGCTCCCAGATGTTGGAGTCATGATGATTTGGGGATCTGGTATGTGACTAGAATCATACTCTGCCCATGCTTGGAATGGTATACTGATGACTAGAAACGATATTGCAAGACCAAGTGTCTTTTTCACAATAAGCTTATCCTAGTATGATAATTAATAAAAATTGGGTAGAATTCATCAGCGAAGATTATTTGCATGTCTCATTATTGTGTTCTAATGATTAGCGAAGATGATCTTGCAAATGTGACAAAGTGGGAAGATGAGGATGAGTGGGGACTGCAAGAAGATGAATGGGGTTTAGAGAACTAGACTAATTTTTTGCAAACAGCTCTGATAATATTAAAGTGTTGCATAGAAATTCTACGCGAGAGTTTTAATTCATTTTGTAAATGTAATTATAGTGATATCAAAAGGAGTTGCCTTTTCTGTTGTAATGCTGTGTGCAGTTTCATTTATTCCGAATTCTTTTGCAATTCAGGCAGATCCACATTTTTATGTCAAAGGAATGGCAGATCAGTACGGCCCTTTTGCGGGTCACTATGTACGAATTTTAGCTGACGGAGAACGAGGAACAATCCTGCTTACCACAACACATGGCTTGGCAGTTGTGAGGATGAATCTGTCAGATGTTGTCATGTGTTATAACAAGACACTTGCAATCTGTCTAAACGGCATGGTTTCATCAGTGAAAAATGTTGCAGGAATTGGCATTGGTGACATAATCAGACTTTCTGCAGACACATCAGGAAAGTGGAGTATGATCACATTTCTTACAGGTGATAGAACCTTGACTACGGTATCATCTAAGCTAAATCCTGTCAAAAACCAGATATCAGATGAGGTTTCGCCTCAAAGATCTTTCTCCATCTCTAAGCAAGAAAATAATCATCTAACACTTCTTAGCTATTATGCAGACAAACCCATGATGAATGCAATAGAAAAGGCACAACAGTTTACAGTAACACATCCGACTTTCATGTTTGATGGAATTCAATCAAGCCTGAATCTTAAATTGACAAGTGTAAT
>DATIDL010000153.1:0-2183 GCA_035456305.1 Nitrosopumilaceae archaeon | reverse complement strand
ATAAAACATATCAAAAAACATCATGATGCAGTAAATGCTCTTACTGATACTAACAGATTAGAGATTAAAGATCCTGAAATAAAATATGTGGAAACTGTTTCACTTAAAGCAAAAGATGTTGGAGACTTTCAAAATTTATCCCAAGGAGATCTTTCAGTAATATCTCTATGCCTTCAAATACATGCAGAACTCATTAGTGATGATTTTGCAGTTTCAAATACTGCCAAACATCTTGGTATCAATGTCATTCCAGTCATGACAAAAGGCATTGCTCGTGTAATAGAATGGACGTATTTTTGCCCAGGGTGTGAAAAAATATTTTCCAAGGCATCACAATGCCCCCTTTGCGGTAACAAACTTAGCCGTAAACTAGACAAGAGAAAGTCTTCTGTCAATCCAATCCGCAAGTGAGCCATTGTTGATATATTCAACAAGCCGGGAATAAGGGATCATCATTAGTTTAGTCTGTGTGAGACATTTGGATTGTGTGTCATACATCATGTAATGTTTTTTGATTTATTTTTTTCTGGAGTTTGCTTTCTGCATCAAGCATTTTTCTTATCTTAAGAGCTCGTGATTCTCCTAATCCTTGTATTTTTGCAAGTTCATTATAGGATGCCTTTAGAGTATTGGTTGGAGAACCAAATTTTTCAAGCATGCGAGTAGCCAATTTTTCTCCCACACCAGGCAAACTACACAAAACTGAAAGTTGTTGCCTTTGTATGTCATTATATTTTTTTATTTTTTTTAAGAATGGCCCTTTGCTGTTGTTTTGTCTTGCACACATTGATACTAACAGTTTTGCAGAATGAGACGCACTAGGTGTAGGAATTATTGGAATTTTAAAATCCAAAGCAATTGACGAGAGGGCACCATAAAAAACAAGAGGATTTTCTGTAATTTCATCAATTTTGTCAACATTTCCTTCCATCAAAATTGCAGGATGTTCAAAATGTTCTTTAAGCCTATGGCACTGGTCAAATAACCGTCCATCAAAAACAGATGAAATGAGATCTTGGATGCTTTTTCTTTCTACAACTGTTTCAGGGGCTACTATGTAATCGCCTATTGGGAGATTTGTCAGTTCCACCTTTATTCCTACAGCGCGCAAAAGATCAGGGATTCCACTCTTACGTTCCCTTTCGTCAACTATCATTCGTAACTCTTCTAGATTCATAACAGAGTGTTTGTGAAGTTTGTTAATATTTTATTTGGAAGTATCAGTTTTTTGCGTCGGATTAGAACCAGTAGTTCCTTGAAGCATTGTTTTGATCTTGTCTTCCACTTCCTTGAGATTCTCCTTAACTCTAACTTCTTGTTTTGATAATACTGTTACCCGTGTATTAGAAAGCTCTTTTTTCTCTTCAAGCTCTGCAATCAAATTTGCCTTTGTTGATTTAATCAATATAGTACCAGCACTCTTGTATACAGTATCAGTATCAGCTGCCTTTTTGAGCACCTCAAGGGCTCTTTCTGTTTCTAGATTTTCCATTTCAAGGTGTTGTTTTTGTCCCATTATTGATTGAAGATTTTGTTGTAGTTGCTGCAATCTTCCGACTTGTTCTTGTAACCAAGGAGGAATTTGCTGGCCGCCTGAGGACATGCCAGATCCAGCATTTGTTTTGCTTATATTTTTACCGATTCAATTGAATCATCACTTGTTTGTACAAGACGTAAAGTAGAATTCAGATTTGCTCTCAAGTGAGAAAGTTCTTGCGTTTCAATTAAGATTGTAATTTTCTCATCAAGTGACATCTTTGTATTTGTTGGGTTTTCTGAATAGAATTTGTTATCGGTTTGAAGTGACTCAAATATGGAGTTAGTTTTTTCTTGTGCAAAAATTTCTACTATGGCACTAAACTTTGACGTCATATGCAAGACCTGCTATTTTGAAGCCGCATTTTTTGCAGGACCATATTCCTACTGCTTCTCTGCCAAATTTTATAGAACCACATTCACTACATTTTCTTTTTGTTTTTAAGAGTCTATGAATAGCAGTGTATTTTTTACGAGGTTTTAGACCATACTTTGCCCCGAGTCCTTTCAATGATGAGCTTCTGCTTTTTGCCATACTACATCAGCTGCTCAAGTTGCTTCCTTATTTTTGTTCCCACAGAAAGCGATATTTCAGAACATTTGTGTAGTTGTTCAACTGTAAATCCGTCACTTCCTCCTTTTTGTAG
>DATIDL010000152.1:0-3292 GCA_035456305.1 Nitrosopumilaceae archaeon | reverse complement strand
TTACTATTGCTGTGATTTCCTTCGTTGCCTTTATTTTCACTCTGCCTGATGCAGTGACACCAATTTCATCTGCATCAAATTTGTTTAGAAATACGATTGGTTTTCCACCTGATTCGATTCCCAGAATGTCTACTTGGAGTTTCATCTAAAACGATCTCATATTACAAATTTTCCCACTTTTAGTAGGACAATGCAATTATCATATTTGATTATCATGTGTAGAAATATCATAGATGCCATATTTTATGTTCTGTCTCATATTCATGCATGAATGGTGAATCAAATCCAGACATGTGTATGAATAAATTCAGTGGTTTTGATGGCTAGTTTCTATACAGAATATTTTGAACCAGGTTTTGTAATCGGTGTAATCTAGTATAAGACATATCTATTTTTCTAGCCAGTTGATCGATATCTATGGTCAGCAAATCTTTAGCAAGCATTATTTTGTACTGAGACAGTGATAGTAGTTCTTTAGCACTTAGCCCAAGAATAGTTATTGGATACAAACCTTTTTCTTCAATCATGTTTTCCAATCCTTTTTTGGCAGGATACCTCCAGCACAATAATTTCTGACCTACGCATTTTGCATATGTTATGACATCATCAGAAACCTTGGTATTGCACACTAACATTTCATTATCAAACACTTCTGAAAGATCAAGGAATCTTGCGTGCGTGTACAATGATTCTTTTATGCCAGTGTAAATTCCAGGGAAATTATGATATTTGCATTCAACCATGTATCTTTCACTAGTAAGATTAGAGTCAACAATTAGATCAATTTCGTGTTTTACACATTTTCCGTTTACTTGTGAACGAGTTGATTCTACATGATATCCATAATTTTCAAGTATCTTGCCAACATAGATTTCAAATGCAAAGCCCGCAGGACCCATCAGCATGATTGATTCTTTCAGGCGATATCGATGTTTAATGAATCTGCCTTCATCCTCAGATGCAAGCGCAGCTAAGACCATCCTGTATATTTCTCGAGTTCTAATGCCATGATGTAATTGTTCATGTACTTTTTGTGTGACTCGTTCTGCTAGATTATTGCTTGCTCCTGCTCTCATACAAGTAGCTTTGACCTTATTACCGTCAAACGGAACGCTTTGTCCATTTGCTTTTATCACATAGATTTTTTTTCCATCATGCTTCATGTTTGCTCATATCCGCCATGCATACATTTCTTAAAACAAGATACATTATCATTTATTTGAATATCTGGATTTTGTAACCATGTTTACTCATAATTTCTTGTACTTGATAATCATCAACCTGATTAAATTCTTGATAGAATTCTCCAACTGCATTAAAATAAACTGGAGATTGTAAGACTACTACCTTATCTGCTACTTCATTTAACTTATCAATAGTTTCTTTTGGTCCTACTGGCACAGCTACAATAAGTTGTTTCGGTTTTTGTTTTTTAACCCATTGTATAGCTACAAACATTGTTGCTCCTGTAGCAATTCCATCATCAACCAATACAACAGTTCTTCCTTTAAGGTGATATTCCTTACTTCCTCTAAATCTCATTAATCTGCGTTCGATCTCTTTCATTTGTACAGAAATCTCTGCATCAATGTATTTTTGTGGAATGTTTAGCATCCTTGTAATGTCTACATTTGGGAAATAACTTCCATCGTGTGTCACTGCACCTATTGCAAGCTCTGGGTTACTAGGTGCCACCACTTTTCTTGAAACTATGATATCTAGTTTTACACCTAACTCAGAAGAGATGACATCACCTGTAACTACACCACCTCTTGGAATGGCCAGAATAATCGGATCTTCTTTTTTTAACCATTCAAGCTTTTTAGCAAGTCTTTGGGCTGCATCAACTCTGTCTTTAAAAACCATATAAGAATCAGCTGACTCCAACTGCGGTCTCCTTTTTTGATTTTATTGAATTTTTGGTTTTAGTTAGATGTTTTACAAACCAATCAGCTGCAAGACGTGCAACTTCATCAAGTGTTCCCGGTTCTTCAAACAGATGCGTGGCATCAGGAATTATTACAATTTTTTTTTCAGTCGTAAGCAGATTCAATGCTTCTTCATTCATTTCTATAACAGGGCTGTCATTTCCACCAACTATGAGTAAAGTTGGAGCTTTAACACGTGGTAATACAGAACCAGCTAAATCTGGCCGTCCGCCTCTTGAGACAATTGCTTTAATGAGATTCTGACAATCCACTGACGCAACTAATGCTGCAGCTGCACCTGTGCTTGCACCAAAATACCCGACATTAAGATTTTTAGTGTCAGGGTTTTTTGTTAACCAACTAGTAGCACCAGCTAATCGTTTTGCTAACAACTCAATATCAAACCTGAGATGCATAGTATAATCATCTATTTTTTCTTCATCTTCAGTTAAAAGATCAATCAATAGCGTAGCAAGACCAGCTTTTTGAAGAACTTGAGCAACGTGCTTATTTCTAGTACTGTGTCTACTACTTCCGCTGCCATGTGCAAATAATACAATCCCTTCTGCATTTTTTGGTATGGTCAAGTCTCCATGTAGTTTAACAGAGTCAGTCGGGACTATTACGGAACGTACTTCGGTATAATGCCCATGTCTTTTGCTTATTGGTGCCAATCCTATAATTCCATCTAGAACCATTGAATGACTTTCTTGGCTACAACATGTACATTTTACCTTCATACAGTCTCTAGCTAGACCATGATCACACCTTTGACAAGTACACGCACTGTCTCTTGATATTTGGTTATTCCATTTATCATTGGTTTTGTGATCTTGTTTATTCATAGCTTAGTTGGTTGAGAGATTTTCTCAATTAACATTTAAAACTGATTTTCAGAAATTCAATACTGATAATCAGCCACGGAACAATTGTAGTAGAATAAGCATGTTCTTGTATGCCATGCCGTTATCGTACCAACATAACTGGGCAATTGGCCTCTTCAGATACTCTCCTGCTAACGCTTCCTAATGTCAGGAGTTTACCAAATCCTGACAGCCCTTTACTGCCCATCACAATTAGGTCAATATTGTTTTTTAATGCAAATTTCAATATGGCATCGACTGCATATCCCTTCATTATTTGATAATATGTTTTAACATCATTTTTTCTGCAAAACTCTACTTCGTTTTTCAAACGCTTATTTGTTTTTAAAATTATTGATTCTGAGATTTTTGATGACAGTTTTTTCATTTTCTTATTCAATACAATTCCAAGCAACATGCCTGGTGGTCTTATTGTTGAAATGTCAACAACAGTTAGTAAATATAGTACAGAACCAAATCTTTTTGAAATTGCAATTGCTT
>DATIDL010000151.1:0-2526 GCA_035456305.1 Nitrosopumilaceae archaeon | reverse complement strand
GTATGAAAGTCTCGCAAGGCATCAATCCAGCTTTCAATTGTCTCATATCCACCTGGCTTTACTTGATTCCAGCAATCACAAACAAGTTCCTTTGTGGATATACCAAATACCGTCTTTACTTGGCCGGTATCAACTGGGTTTGACTGCACTACAACAAAGACCAATCGCGGGGCATCAATTGTTCCTATCATGTGAATATTTCCAAGAAAATTTCCGTTTCCATCTTTTAGTTCCGTTGACGTGCAATATTCAACAAGCTTTTGTTTTTCTGGATCACTGAAAAAACTACAATATTTTTCAATGCTGTTTTGTTCAACAAACTTTAATGGAGAAGACATTGAGATTCCTTCCGATATTAAATTTGATTTCAAATCAGAATTAGCTTCATCATATGTAAAATCCAATGCAAGTGAGTCTATTTCTGGTACAGATTGAGTTGGAGTCACAGAATACGACACAATTATGATTACAGCAAGAGCAGCTGCTGCACCTGTTCCAGCATAAAGATATTTGTTTGACTTCATGATCTCTCAAGTTTTTTGTTATTTAATAAAGGAATCTGATATTTTCATTCAAAAACTCTCAATCTTAATTAATACCGTATTACGCTTGTTGATTGTTGCGAATAATATTATCAGGGTTTGGTGTTGTTGGCCAGAACTTTGCAAAGTTATTGCTTTCAAGGTCAGAGGATCTTTATGCATTGCATGGGTTAAAGCCAAGAATTGTAGGCGTCTTTGACAGCAAAGGCTCTGCTGCATCCTCAGCAGGACTGGATCTTAACAGATTGCTAGAGATGAAAAAAAAATACGGCAGCATTAAAAAATATCACAATAAAGAAAAAGACGCAAACGGTCTTGAGATGATAAGAGGAATGGAGGCCGAAGTCCTAATTGAGACAACTCCAAGCAATTACAAAGATGCCGAGCCAGGTATGTCTCACATTGTAAACGCAATGAAACACGGACTGCATGTGATCACTGTAAACAAGGGACCTCTTGCCCTTGCATTTCCATCGCTGATAGAGCTTGCCACATACAATCAGGTTTTGCTAAAATTTAGTGGCACCGTTGGAGGAGGCACCCCCATTTTGGATTATGCAAAAAACAGTCTTCGTGGAGAAAGAATCATTTCATTTCAGGGAATTTTAAACGGCACCACAAATTACATCCTTACAAACATGGCAGGTGGTATGACATTCAAGGCCGCACTTGCAGATGCAAAGAAAAAAGGATACGTGGAGGCAGACGAATCATTAGATATAGACGGATTTGATGCAGCCGCAAAACTTGTGATACTTGCCAATTGGATAATGGACATGAAAGTCACAATAAAAGACATCCTACGAAAAGGAATACGCGATGTGTCAACACAAGATATCAAAAAGGCAGCTTCCAAAAATTGCGCAGTCAAGCTTGTTGCTTCGTGTAATAAAGATCTGGTAGTATCACCACGAGAAATTCCTTTAGATGATCCATTATGTGTGAATGGCACACTCAATGCAATCACCTTTAATTCGGAACATTCAGGGCAGCAGACAATAATTGGTCGTGGTGCAGGCGGCATGGAAACAGCAAGCTCGATTCTGCGAGATTTACTAGACATCAAGCAGGAAATGTCAAGACATTGAAATCAAATTTACTATCAAAAAGTGATACTGCCAGTGCACTTGAGGATATTGCAGTACAGTGGAAAATCGATATTCCAAAAATAAAAAATCTCACTATTCATGAAATAGAAGATGATGCCAGTTTAATGACTGCAGAAGGCTTTGCTGCAATAAAAATAGGTCAAACATACATTCCATTTTTGTCTGAAACACAGACACTTGAGAAATTTCCCAAGGTGATAGTAGACATGGGCGCAATAAAATTTGTCTGCAATGGTGCTACCGTGATGAGGCCTGGCATCAAGAGCTTTACAGAGTTTGAAAAAGACCAGATAGTTTGCGTGGTAGAGGAATCAAAAAACAAGTTTTTGGCAGTAGGAAGATCACTTGTATCAAGCAAGGAAATGTCTACGATGACAAAAGGTGAAGCAATAAAAAACCTACACCACATATCAGACAGATTTTGGGAAGCTGCAAAAGAGATAAAAAAATAATCTTAGAGTTTGCGAGTCAAAGGTTTGGTTAGTGCAATCACAGAAAGTATTGAAATTATTAGAATCGCTAGTGCCAAAGTTCCAAATTCAGGTACAGCATAAAAGGACAGAGTCTCTCCGCTTTGGCCAGTCCAGCTTTCTCTATCTTTTGGCAATCCCATTCCAAGAAGTGTCACTTCAACATCTACTGGTTTGTCTGAGAATAGCGGTCTAGTCCAGTGTTCTACCATACCAGCTTCTGCATGTTGCGATTTTAAAAATAGGACATCATTTCCTTCTTGTGAAACTTTAAGATCATAGTTTACGTGTGGGATTTGTTTTTCACTCGAGTCTTTGAAAATTACATCTATTCCCAAGTATTCACCAGCTGTTGCGTCTGTAGTTTGTATGGTAACAAGAACAGTTCCGTCAAGTGATGTTTGC
>DATIDL010000150.1:0-3387 GCA_035456305.1 Nitrosopumilaceae archaeon | reverse complement strand
TACAGGTAATTAAGATGCGCGGTATGCGACATAGTGAACAAATTCATCCTGTCAAATTAGGAGAATCAGGAATATTGATTCCACATCCAAGATTGGTTTCGTAAAATTATGCTGTTACGTACTTTGATTTAGACCAGACATAACCAAACAACAGCTTCATTGAATGAATCATCGGACTAGAATTTGTCCACATTGCCATTATTTGTTGATCTGCTTGGTTTGCATTCTTCATGAAAAAAAGTAATTCATCATTGTCTTTAATTATGAAACAAAGATTGTCTCTTATTCCATCTGGAATCTTTTTAACTTTACTTCCATCAACTTCGTCAAAGATATACATCGTTCTATCCGATGATGACGTCAACAGTTTGAGATCCACTTCTGAGTTGTCCAACGGGCTAAGGAAATCGGAATGATAAAATTTTAAATAATCTTTTTCAGAGCCCAAAACATAAAATTCGCTTACTGCATTTGTGATCATTTCTTTTATTTTGCCGTGTATTTGGTTTATCCCTTGTAGCATTTGGAATTTGTCTTCCACTGGTTCTGTTGGTTCTGCGTGGAAGTCTGGAATATTATTCCATAATTCTACCAGTTCCTTTTCTTGTGTTTCAAGTGTTCTAACACGTTCCTTTTCTGCATTCACTAATACCCATACAGCTTTACCTAACGGCAGAGCTGAAAACCTAATGGGATGTTGGAATGTTGCAGAAACTATTCCCTTGTTTTGTAAAGTAGTTAGTAAATGATATGTTTCAGTTCTTGGTAATTTCAAAGCTTTGCATACTTCGGGAGCTGTCTTTGAACCATATTTGCCTAGAAATATGTATACCTTGCATTGGTTTGCTGTAAGACCAAACGTCGCTAGTTGATCTCTGAGCTTGTCCAGTGATATCCTGTAGTCATACATGCTAGAGTCAGGCATAGAATCCAAAACTGTTGCCTCCTGTATTTGTTCTTCTTTCATTTTTTTCCCTTAGAAATCTGTTGATCAAACCGGTTGGATATATTGTACGCAAGTTAACTAATCTTGATCGAACTGATAGATCAGTTGATCGCTTATATGTGAATTTTATTAAAAAATTATATGTTTTTTGCATATTTTATACCCTATTTAGACTATATGTATTAGATTTATCTGTCTCAATCGGCTCAGTATAAACAGAAAAGATCGATTTAAATGAGAATTTTTTCTCATCTACGATGTTTGATTTTACAAACACCATCTCTGAAGGCAAATTATGTCTAATCAATGCAACGCAGCCTAAATCTCGTCTCATGCCCTTTGAGATTAGATTGTTTATTGCGTCCATTGTTTTACCTAAGGTTTCTATCTTTGATTTTGTTTCTTCTAAAGCTTTAAAGTATATTTCTAATTCACCCTTTAACCCAATGCCATCAAAGACGGATATTCCGTCAAAATCATGCCAGTTGCTTTTTTTGTCTTTTTTCACAGTTTTTTTCTTTTTTGGGTCTGCAGGTCCATCTAGTTTCTCTTTTAATTCTGCCAAATCTGAATCATGAGCAGGATCTTGATTTTCTCTTAGTTTATCACCAATTATTTTGGAATATTTTTCTGATTTGTTTTTTAAAGTATCTAATTCTTTTTCAACTATAATTTGCATTTCTTCTAGAGTTTTGAATTTTTTTATATCTTCTATAGTCATTTAACGTTTGACCTCTTCAAGTGGTACCGTGGTATTAGAGATTTCATGTTTTTGTGGGTTTAGATTATGCATATGTTGTAATTTTTTGGTAGCCTCTCGTAGAAATGTAATTTTTTCATTCATTGTAGTTCTTTCAGTTCTTATCAAGCCTATCATGTTTGGAATAGAATATTCTAGTATTCGTAATATTTCTTCAAATGAAAATTCTTCTAATCTTTTTTGTTCAGATTTGCCATTTGATCTTATGACTAATACATCTAATGACGAAGTAAGTGTTATTCTGGTATCTGACGGCAAATTCAAAATGTCTGGAGAAAGATCAACTGAAAATCCTAAAAATCCAGTGATTACTTTTAATGAATGATATAGCTCATCTACTATGTTTGTTTTTTCATTATCTAGTTCATACACCTGAAGTGCTTCGTCAACTAAGGAATCTAGATATTTTAGGGTGTTAGAAAAACCTTCAGGCTGTCCATTGCTATTCGTTGACATGAACTTAGACTGCTTTTTTAATACAAGAAAGGTAGTATGTAAGTTGATGTTACAACCTTCTAATCTACCACACGTACTACCCCAATATACGAGGTTTGAAGATATATCAAACCATATTCATCATATCCGCTGAGGAACACATTCAACTTATACCTGCCAGGTGGAACTATTCCACTTGACGATGAACCAGGTATTGCATATGGTTTATCAAATTCAACGTCATGTGACATTGATGGTACAAAAAAGGGGCTGTCGTTACTTGCAGATAATGTGGTAGTATCAACTCGTTTTATCAATGCTCCATATGATGAACTTGTATCCAAGCTGTCAAAAACAGCCCGAGTTAGAAATGATATCCAGGCTCCATTAGGACTATTATTCACTACTGTGACCAATGGGAAGTTGTCATTATCATATGTGTAATATCCTGGAAAAGTTTGATCTGGCATTGGAATCTGAAGAAAAGAACTTCCCAGACCAGAAGTTACACCAACATCATCTATGCGTAACTTCATGTCTAGTTCTCCGTTATTCAAAAGTGGATGATTAAAAGTCATGTTGAATCGTATTCTCTGATTTGTTAGGGATGCACTATCAATTGTTGGTGTTGTGAAGTTAAACCATTTCCAATCTGCAGCTGAGGGGCTGTTGTACTTACCATCCCCATCTAGAAAGTCTAAAGGATAGCTGCTGTTGGTTCTCAAATTTTGGATAAGGTTTCCATCTTTATCAGTCTTATCGATTTTAAATGTGACTTTATGTGCATTTTCACCATAGCTTGTCTTAAACAAATCCAAGACTTCTGTGGCATCTAATGCTTTTGAGTTCCAGTGAATTATGTCATCTATTCTGCCTTTAAAAAAGTCAGCATTCTCAGCTCTGTTACTTCCTACATACCATTTTCCATCTGCTTCCATGTTAGGTGTGTTATGTGGGCTCTGAACAGAACTATGGAGTATACCATCAATATACAATTCACATTTTTGTTGTGGGTTACCTGAACCATCCTTTCTTACTGCTACTACATGATGCCAGTTTCCATCATCAACTCTTTTGATTGCATTGTTACTAACACAAGTTGTTATTTCTCCGGACCCAGTACTCTGTGTATTGAATTCAAATACTATCTTACCTGCATTTGAACCTGTTCCTGGAACAGATATCTCATAATATTTTACTGGACTGCCACCATTTTTTTCCCAGCGAACCAACGTCTGTTTTGTTG
>DATIDL010000149.1:0-3457 GCA_035456305.1 Nitrosopumilaceae archaeon | reverse complement strand
TCTGTTCTGCAAAGACCTATGCCTTTTGCACCATAACTCCTGGCTAGTCTTGCAGCTTCTGGGGTGTCTGCATTTGCTCTAATGTCTAATCTCTTGGTTTGTTCTGCCCATCCAAGTATTGTCTTGAATTCACCAGTCATTTCAGGCTCTATTGTGGGAATTTCGCCAACAAACACACTTCCATTACTGCCGTCTATAGTGATGACTTCGCCTTCATTTACTATTCTGCTATCTACTTGGAATTTTTTTGATGCATAATCGATTTTCATCTCAGAGCATCCTACAATGCATGGCTTGCCCATGCCGCGTGCAACCACTGCTGCATGTGATGTCTTTCCGCCTCTGCTTGTAAGAATGCCTACTGATGCAAAAAATGCTGGCACATCCTCTGGTTTTGTTTCTTCCCTGACAAGAATTACTTTGACTCCGTCGTCTCCCATTGTAACTGCTTTTTTTACATCAAACACAACCACTCCTGTCGCTGCGCCTGGAGATGCAGCTATCCCTTTGACTAGAAGCGAATGATTCTTTGCGGCCTCTTGGTTTATTGTCTTGTGTAATAGTTGTTCTAGCTGATCTGGCTGCAGTCTTGTTAGGGCTCTTTCTTTTGTGATGAGTTTTTCTTTTACCATCTCTACTGACGTTCTAATCATTCCAATTGCATTCATTTTTGCAGAACGGGTTTGTAACATGTAGAATTTTCCTTGTTCTACGGTAAATTCCAGATCTTGTGGTTCTTTGTAGTGCCTTTCCAGTTTTTCGCAAGTTTTCATAAGCTGTGAGTTTGTCTGCGGTAGTTCTCTTGCCAAATTGTCTATTGTTTGTGGTGTTCTAATTCCTGCAACAACGTCTTCTCCTTGTGCATTGACAAGATATTCTCCAAAGACTTTTCTTGTTCCATCTCCTGGGTTTCTAGTAAAAACTACGCCTGTGGCACTGTCGTTTCCCATGTTGCCAAAAACCATGGTGACTATATTCACCGCAGTTCCATTTGCGATATCTTTGGTAATTTTGTATTTTTCTCTATACACTACAGCTCTCTCACCCATCCAGCTTCTGAAGACTGCCTCTATTGCAAGCTCTAACTGCTTGTATGGATCTGCAGGAAATGGCTTGCCAAGCTGAGTCTCACAAATCTGTTTGTATTGTGCGACAACACTTTTCAGCGACTGTACGTTCAGGTCGCTATCAAGCTGAATACCTTGAGTGTGTTTTGCTTTTTCTAAAACCTCGTCAAATTTTTTATCATCAACTCCAAAAACAACCTTGCCAAAAAGTTGGATAAATCTACGATAAGAATCCCAAGCAAATCGCTCGTTATTGCTTTTTTTTGCAAGACCCGTAACAGTTTGATCGTTTAATCCAAGATTCAAAATGGTATCCATCATGCCAGGCATGGAAAGTGCAGCACCTGATCTTACTGATACCAAAAGTGGATTCTCTATGGAACCAAATTTTTTACCAGTTCTTTTTTCTATCTTGGCAATGTTTCTTCTTACTTCAGCCATTAAATTGCCAGGCAGTTTCTTATTGTTCTGATAATACTTGTCACAAACCTCTGTAGTTATTGTAAATCCTGGAGGCACAGGCAGTCCGATTCTTGTCATCTCGCATAGGCCAGCCCCCTTTCCACCAAGCAATTTCTTGTTCTTGCCGTCTCCTTCGTCAAAAAAATAAATCGATTTCATATTACGCCCATTGTCCCGTTTGGGTTATCAACCTTTCTGGTTTTTTGAAATTGCAATGGCAAATTCTTCTATTGTTTTATTCCAGTTTTTTGCTTTTACAATGCCGCTTGCCACAAGTATTCCCTTTGAGCCAAGCTGCACAGCCTTTGCTACGTCATCACCAGATACAATGCCTGCCCCACAAAGTAGTTTGGTAGAATTTCTTGCCTGCCTTACTGCCGATACCGATTTTGTTATGATTTCCGGTCTTTCTTTTGATACTGCTTTTCCGCTTCCAATTAATTCAGGTGGCTCTATTGCGATATAATCTGGATCAAGTTTTGCATATTTTCTTGCCTCGTTTACATCTTTGACGCATACAACTGAAATCATGCCAAGTTTTTTGAGTCTTAAAACCAATTTTTTTATCTGATTTTCTGGAATCCTGTGTTCGCTATGGTTTATCAGAGATCCTTTGACTAGGGATTTTTTTACAATCTCTGGAACCATAAATCCGGTGGTGCTGCCAACGCTTGCTATATCAAAATGCTGGGCTAGTACTGGTATGTGGTATTTGACCAGTTCAGATAGCAGATGGTGAGGTGGCGCAATAGCTATTTTGATCTTGTATTTTTTTGAAATCTTTTCTGCAATTTTTGCCAGTTTGATTGCACGAGTGCCGGCAATTTCTTCATAATTTTTAAAATTAATTATAAACAAACTAGAGAAACTTAGAGAGCATCCTAGATATATAGATTGAATCCTAAAATAATCAAGAAAAAATTGTCTGAAGATTTGATCAAAACCGTTCAAAACCTAATCGATTCAAAAAAAGGCGATAGAAAAAGATTGAACGAAATTCTAGATACGCTCAAGCAAGGCACTCCTTTGTATCTGTCAGACTATAGGTATGTTGAAAGTTTGAACTCTAAAAGTAAGGATGATCTAAAAGAAGATAGTAATCTAAACGCACAACAGAACCAATCCAAAAAAATAGAGCGTGATGTTGGAATAGATCTTGACGACTTGAAGCCCAAGGATGACGATGATGCAATGACAATACTGAGAACCAGGCTTGCAAACGGTGAAATCTCAATTGAAGAATTTAGAACCATAAAAAAAGCATTACAAGACAACATGTAAGGATGATTTCTTCTCAAATCTTAAATGTAATCGAATTAAACTATCATAGGATAGAACAAGTATGAATCAATTAGATGTCTATAACAATCAAGTCAGCACTTTACAATATTGTATGATTCGGTTAAAGAGAGAACGTTCCTCTCTGTTAGGTTGATAACATGTCAAAGCTAGCTCCGCTTCCACCAGCCCCAGTCTTGATGACTTGCTTTGGTCATTGTGGAATAGGACTTGGTGCAGAGTCTTATCGAAGATTATTGCTTGATGTTGGCGCAGATCCACTAAGACCTACCTTGAAAAATGAAAAAGATGAATCAAGAGTATTGAAAAGATATGGTAGCACGATTTTGCGATTTCCAAATACATATGCTGGTGGAGAAATCCCGCTCATTCCAAGGGCTTTGCTTATTGACTTGGATCCACGAGCTGCCAATCTTATACTGCAATCTTATCCTGATCTTTTTGCATTACGTGACAAGCATGTAATTCATGGCGCTGGTGGTGCCGCAAGAAATTGGGCAGAGGGAAGAACCAGATTCATCAAAGAAGTAAGCACAAAATATGATATGCAAAAACAACTTTCTGCACTTTCACCAGAGCCTGTTAGGGGTTTCACAGTCCCGTTTGCCATGGGAGGAGGAACAGGCAGC
>DATIDL010000148.1:0-5477 GCA_035456305.1 Nitrosopumilaceae archaeon | reverse complement strand
AGAAAAGGAAGTTATACAGCTAATCCAACAACTGCGGGATGGCGGGTTGATCATTATCAATGAACCCGAAGTTTCTAACGTACAATTTAAAAGATAAATTAATTTTTACTAGATTTCTGTAATTTCTGTTATTGTTCCCTGTACTGAATCCATTTTAACAATAGCCCTTTTTTCATTAAATCCGAGAGCAACATACCAATCTCCACCATCTTCGTCGTATTTTGTTTCAAGTGTTTTGACTTGGTCTGCAGCAACTCCATATTTTTTTATTATTCCAGAAACTGCCAATGGGATTGCCTCTTTTTCAGTAGGAAGTCTCCTCTTCATCAAGCCAATTCCAGGACTCATAAAATCTCTTCTCTCATGTGGTATAATAATTAAGAGGAGTCAAAAAAGATCGAAATTTTGTCATAAGATATGATCTGGTAAGGTTCTTTTGTAAACGGTGATTAGAAAAATTGATGACACTAACCGTAGAGCTAAAAGGTGCACTTCAGCAGCTAATAGATAATTTAATGGTAAATCCACAGCAAATGAGAAACATGGCATGTGACTTGAAACCTCTTGCTAAAGATGATGTCGAAGTGGCATTTGGAATATTTGTCGGATACGTAACAGGAGGATTTGCAGAATTGTTCTTTGAATCACAGAAACGAGGCATGACTACACCAGAATTGATCGAGGTACGCAAGATCTTGTTTGAGCGTGCACTGGAAATGAAAAAAGCCATAGCATATGTGCGTGCTCAAGAAAGTCAGAGCTAAACTTTTCAAGACAAAATTCTATATAATATCATAAGACTAATTTCATTTAGATGAAACTTTTAAACACATTTTCACACAGACTTGCTTCAAATAAAAAATCTATAGTATATGCAATTTCAATTCTTGCTGTTTCTGGTACTATCGTTGAGCTTTTAGCTGGTATATGGGACGCAACATCACATCTCATGCGTGAACCTGAATTGTTTTGGACAATTCAACATGTAGTAGTATATGCAGGTGTTGCAATGATCACGCTCTCGGCTGTTCTAGGATTAATAATTTTGATTACAAATCAAAAAAATACGTCTATCCACACAGGATTGAAAATTCTCATTATTGGAGCAATATTGCAGATTGCTGCAGGTTATGCAGATTCAGTTTCGCACGACATTTACGGCGTAGATGGTCTGGTTACCATTTCACATCTTATACTTGAAACAGGTTTAATGCTGAGTGCTTTAGGCGGATTTCTGATATTGTCTAATGCTGGAACGACAAAATCAAGAATTATGCCACTTGCCATCACGTCCGTACTTCTTTCATCGACATGGATTGGTTTTAATCTAATCTTGCTTTTTGGTTCTGTTGCATTGTGTTTGCCAGTCTATGTGGCATTCTCTTCTGGTTGTGCAGTATTGTGATTGCTCAATTTCTTATATCCTGAAAATATGATAAATCCAGCTCCAAAAAATGAGACAAATACAGGAATTAAAAGTTCAGATGCATTAGTATTGCCAAAAAGTGCCTGAATTTCTACAGGCTCATCAGAAACATTGGTTATTTCCATAGTGTATCTTCCTCCATGTGAAAACTCAAAATAATTCACAGTCATCTTGGTTGCTATTTTTTTATCGGCAATCACATTTCCATTAGAATCTAATATCTGCACAAACAAAACATGTTTTGAATAATGGGGAATCGTAATAGTATAAAACCCGATTCCATTTTTGGTCAAATCCAAATCGAGATTGGTGCTCTCCTTTGATTCTAAATTAGTAATAGATGATATTTTTTCACTTCCTGAAAATACAATCAGTATCCATATTGAAGCAACAATTATCAAAACAATGCCGATTCTAAACGATGACCATGTTTTCATAGTTCTACTATTTGTATACTGCCTTAAATTCAAAACCATACCTTGATAGAATCAATCAAAGGGCCCGGAGGGATTCGAACCCTCGACCTGGTGGTCCGAAGCCACCCGCACTATCCTGGCTATGCAACGGGTCCGATCAAGTAAGAATTTAACGGGGCTAAATATCTGTCTAGATAATTGAAAATATCAAAAAGAGTAGAGGGCGTGGAATATGCAATACGTGATATCGCGCTTTCTGCAAGAAAATTAGAAAAAGAAGGTCACAAGATAACATATCTCAACATAGGTGATCCGTTACAGTATGGATTTCAGCCTCCTGATAATGTCAAAGAAGCACTGATCAAAGCAGTCAAGTCAGGTCAGAACTATTACGCCGCATCTGAAGGGTTGCCAGAACTACGTGACGCTATTGCTAAAAAAGAAAAATCAAAAGGTCTTTCCGTTTCAGAAGATGATGTTATAGTAACAAATGGCGTCTCAGAAGCACTTGAGATGCTAATGGCTTCGATAGTAGAGACGGGCGATGAAGTTCTGATACCAGGTCCTTACTATCCTCCATATGCATCATATGTCAGATTGTTTGGTGGTACTCCAATAGAATTTTCAGTAGATCTTAACAATTCTACTCCAGATCTAGATGACATAAAATCAAAGATTACCACAAAAACTGTGGCTATTTGTTTGATTAGTCCCAATAATCCTACAGGCGCTGTTTTTAATGAACAATCACTCAAAAGTCTAGTCGATATTGCAATAGAACATGACCTGTACATAATTTGTGACGAAATATATGATCAGATAGTTTTTGATGAAAAGTTTGTCGGAATTGGAAAAGTTTCTAGAGATGCACCTGTAATACTTGTAAACGGATTTTCAAAGGTCCATCTGATGTCAGGTTGGAGGATTGGATACCTTACCTTTAATAATTCAAAAAAACTTGAAATCTTGCGTGAAAACATACCAAAGCTTGCTAGAGTGAGAATCGCATCTAATCTGCCAGTTCAACATGCTGCCTTGGAGTCACTCAGAGGCCCACAAGATTACATTCCAAAATTTGTTTCTGAATTAAAAAAACGTAGAGACTATGTGATAAAAAGAATAAATGGAATGCATGGACTCAGTTGCGCAACCCCAAAAGGGGCTTTCTACGCATTTCCAAAAATTGAAAACAACAAATACAAATCTGACAAGGAATTTGTCATGGAGCTTTTAAAATCAAAAGGCATACTCACTGTGCATGGTTCTGGATTTGGAACAAAATACGGGACAGGCCATTTCAGATTGGTGTTTTTGCCAGAAATTCCTATACTAGAATCTGCTCTTGATAAAATAGAAGAATTTGTGTCCTAATAATTCCAAACGGTAATTTTTTTTGGAATTATCTCTATAATACAATCTGTTTGAGAGAGAATCTCCTGAGCAGATGCGTTGTTTAATCTCTTAAAATATCTCAACAAAATTTTCTTGGCCAGTAAAGAAACATGGTTTTTATCCAGTATCACTTTTGCTGTGCCTATTCCCATTATACCAAATATTGGAGAACGAATTCCGGAATCAACACAAAAACTTACTTTGGTATTTTTTAATATGTTTCTGGCTTTTTTTGTCACAGTGTTGGTTCCAACATAAAACTTGCCATTCTTGTATAGATACCAGACAGGAACAATATGAGGGATACCTCTCTTATCTACTGTGGCAAGCCGCAATATTTTTTGTGATTTTAAAAATTCATTCTTTTTCATATGTTTTTTTCCTGAATCCCAAATATAACAGAAATATTCCAAATCCGATCATTCCTGTAGAAATTTTTTCATTTGTGATCTCACTTGATATGAAAAAATCACCTACAAAATCAGGTCCCCAAATGAGCAAATTTCTGATAAGTATTATGCCTGCCATTGTTATGAATAAAATTCCCATCGCAGAAAACCAATTGCGTCCACGACGATAATATCTCATAACAGTTTTCCGATCATAATTAATTTTAAACTATTTTCAATCCAGGGTTCTTCATTTTGTTTTTTATCATCACATTCAAGAGTATTGGTGTTGCAACCTCTGCAAGATAAGACAGGGAGCCAGGACCAAGAAATATTGGTCTGAGATTTTTTATTTCTTTTATCAATCCATTGACTATATTTATTGAATCTTGATCATCTCCACAAACAAATATGTCAAAATCCAAAATTAGGTTTGGATCTGTAAGCTTTTTCTCTGACACTGTATGAAAAGCAGAGACCAATTTTGTTTTGTTTTTCATGTGTTTTTGTACCATCTCAAACGCAGATGGTTTTTTCTCAATGAATGAAATAAACTCAAATCCTGCATCAGTTTTTGTCATTGGCACTATGGGCGAAACTACAGTACATGTATTTTTTATGTTGGAAAGAAGAGTAGCACAGGTTGATTCTATATTTTCGTATGGTATTGACAAAACCAATACATCACTTTCCTTCGCAACAGAAATATTGTCATTACCAGTAATCTTGCCTTTCATATTCTGATGAAATTCTGCCGCATTTTTTGAATATTCAATTGCAGCCTCTGTTGCTCTTACAGCATCTCGTGAACCAATCAGAATATCATGATTAACACACCATCTAAGTGCAAAACCTTTTCCCATGCCTCCAGTCCCGCCAATGATTCCTATTTTCACAAAATTAAGCTCTGGTAATGTTATTATTATCTCTTATTTAACATCTGAAATACTCTTGTCCCTCATTATTTTCTTGCGACATGCGCAAGCTAAGAACAATGTTGAACGAATTCTTGCTGGTCGCACAAAAGGCTTTCCGCTTACTGATTTGGGTTTACAACAAGCTAATAATGCAGCTTCTTTTCTTGGTGCACTTAAAATTTCTGCAATTTACTCAAGCCCAATCGAACGTGCACTAAACACAGCACAAATAGTGTCTGATAAGCTCAATCTGAATTTGAAAGTTGATGATAGGCTGACAGAAATAGAAATGGGAAATTTCTCTGGTATGGCATACGAAGATATGTTTACAAAACATGGCAATGTCTTTTTGAAATTTTATCAGGACAATCCTGTTATTGCACAAAATGGAGTTGAAACATTCTCAAGTGTTAAAAAACGTGTATTGGACATGGTCAACTATTGTTCAAAACAACACAAAAATCAAAATGTTCTACTTGTGACACATATGGATCCAATCAAAGCTATGCTTTCCACTATTTTACAGCTAAAACCTGAATCTTTATACGAACTAATAATACAAAATGCATCTCTTAACATAATAAAAAAAGAACAAAATACATTTTCATTTGTTGCTATTAATTCTATGAACGCAGATAGGTATAGTCAAGTATAGTCAAACCGTGCTGTTAATTTCTAGATATTTCTACAATTATCCTTGTTTGTTAACAGAACTAATATCTATGGGAAAGAAACATCTTCAATAAGTTGAAAATAAAAACAGGATTATTACTATTGGTGGCAATATCGATTAATTTGTCTGCAGCTCATGCTGAAACATTACAGGTATTCACAGATAACAAGGTGTATACCGAAGATCAACCGCTTCTGGTATATGGTAAAGCTCTTCCTAATGATGGATTAATCATACGGCTTTTTGCACCCGACGGCACAATAA
>DATIDL010000147.1:0-3620 GCA_035456305.1 Nitrosopumilaceae archaeon | reverse complement strand
AGAGGGTATGTGAGTGCAAGTATTTGGCCACTATAGGAAGGATCTGTTAATGCTTCGACATATCCTACCATTCCAGTGTTGAATACAGCTTCTCCAAAAACAGTGGTAGAATAACCAAAACCCATCCCATCAAAAACGGTTCCGTCCTCAAGGACAAGCTTGCCAAACTTGTTTGCGTGTTTGGCTTTTTTTGTTGGAATTTTTGAACCCTCACGAAGTGAATTCTATTGGAGATTTAAGTTTTTTGATAGATAGATCCGCTAAGATATTAGAGGTTACAAAATCATATTACAAAATTTTAGCGATCGGCTTTTCTATAGTGCCTTGAATTGTTCGCTCCATTTATAGTAGGCGCGAATCATTTCCATACTGACACTTGGTTTTCTTCTAGTGAGTATTTCCTTAAAGTCAGACATGGTAAGGTCTCTGGGTTGTTGTCTTGGTTCTCCAACAACTGTTTCGGATGAATAGTTTGGGGAATTGAATAATTCATTTACAACCATCATTTGTGCAGACTGGCAAATGTCTCTGATGTCACTTGCGCTATATCCATCTGCAAGCTTTGCAAGTTCTACTGGTTTTACTTTTTCATCTCTTTTTAGAGGAGAGCTGTAAAGTTCAAACAGGTTTGTTCTTGCATCAAGAGTAGGTAGTGGGACATAGATTCTTTTTGTGAATCTTCTCAAAAATGGCCAATCAAGACTCCAAGGTTTGTTTGTTGCACCAATTACATATAACTTCAAATCTTTTCCTTTACCGTTAATTCCATCCATTTCTGTAAGAAATTGATTCTTTACTCTGATTTCTCCGCCAACTTCACTATTTCTATTTCCTAAAAGTGAATCAACTTCATCTACAAACAATATTACTGGTAGCCCTTCCTTTTCAGCATAGCCTCTAGCCATTGTAAATAATTTTGATACGTTTTTTTCTGCTTCACCAAGCCATTTGCTCATCATCGAAGCTGCATCAACATTTATGAAATAACCATCAATCTCGCTTGCAGTTGCTGCAGCAAGAATTGTCTTTCCACATCCAGGAGGACCATAAAGCAGCATTCCTCTTGGCCAGCCAAGTGGGAAAAGATCTGGTCTCTTGCTTGGATATACTATTGATTCTCGTAATGCATCCTTTGCATCATCAAGTCCAATTACTTCAGCCCAGCTAACGTTGGGCTTTTCTTTCATTACCAATTCATCAAAATCATTTTTTGCAAGCTGTTGTTTTTGTTGCTCAGGAGTTGCTTTTGGATCTACGGCAGGTTCTATCTCAACATTAGTTAGTTGCAATGCCTTTATCCTGTTTTGATATGCGGCAGAACGCTCCATGTAGACCTTGTTTAGTTTGTTATCAGGATACAGCTGTACTAGTTTTACGAGAGATTCAATGGCTCTCTGATAATTTGATATTGCCATGCCTCGCGCACCTTGAGAATCAAGCTTAATTGCTTCTGCGGCAAATTTACTGGCACTATTTTCTAATTCTTGCGGGGCTAGACTCAATTATTCTCACTATCAAATTTCCACTGCGGTTTTTGTTAGGTATGCTTGGGTGTAAACTGGTGTAGAAGGATTGGTTAAATTAATTGGACTAGGTTTGGGAACGACTTTATGTTCTTCTTTATAGTCATCTATCTTTGTTTGAACAAACCTTCCCAAGGCAAGGTTTTGCGTTACATCCTCATGCAGATTTTGAATCTGCTGCAGGGCAGTCTCTGCAGAAAGGACAAGTTCCTCAAGATCATCCCGTAGTATGTTGACAGAGTTTGCTGCATGCATTATAATTCCTATGAATTCTGCCAAAAATTCCTTAAGGTCCTTTTTATCTTGATACTTAGATAGAAGGTAATCAGCTGCCATCATGACTTGTCTGAGATCCTTTAGTTCTTCAACTGAAAGGCTTTCTATGAATGGAGAATCTTTATCTGATGATTTTTGTGCAATTTTTTGTTCTATTTTAGAGGAAAGCATGTGTATTTGGTACAAATGATTTGGGATATCCTCAGAAGACGCATTTTTTGTAAAATTTAACATGATGGCTCTTGCTTACGGGAAATCTAGATTAGGAAACTGCTTGCAAATTTTAGAGTCAGCAATCAACTTCGCTTCATCTAAAAGTCGAGCAGACTTTAGATTTGCCGCTTCAAAGTCAAGTGTTGCACTTGTAAGATGACCGGTGTCTATAATAAGGCCTCCAAGCACCAAAGACAATTCACCCAAATTGGCATCTACTTCTGGAATAAGACCAAAGAGTTTTGAACGAACTGTTCTCACAATTGAGATTGTAGGCGACACTACAAGAGGCACGTTACCCAATCCAAAAACAGAATCAAGACACCTGTGAGCTTGTCTTAGTGCCTCGATGGCACGAGAAATTTCTATCTCCAAGTGCATTTTGTTTTGAAATTCTTCTGAAGAAGATTTTGTTTCATTCATTTGTACATAAAGAGGAAGGTTGCTTTTGTCAAGATCATTTCTTTTTTGTGCAAGAATGTCAAGTATGCCATCAACAAGACTTGCGGCATACTCAAGCCTTGGTTTTATTGTGATTGCGCGCGTTACCTGATTTGTTGTCTCGTCACTTATTACCCATTTAGATTGTATTACCATGCCCAAACTAGAAGATGGATTTTTCTATATCAGACCCGTGTTACACGGATTTGTGTTACCATAGTGACGCAATCTGCAGATACAGCTTAGTATTTTTTCAAAGGTTTGTTCAATGAATTTAGCTATTGGACTTACCTTATAACTATCAAAAGGTTGGCAATGGCAAAGGGACAGGATCTTTCAGTCAGTCTAGAGGAATTTGGGTTAAGTCAATATGAAGCACAAGCATATGTTACACTAATTACAAAAGGAACAATTTCCGCAGGCGAGCTAGCATACTATTCCAATCTTCCAAGAACAAAGGTTTATCCGACTTTACTAAAATTGGTAAAGAAAAAACTTGCAATCATATCAAAAAGCAAACCAATAATGTGTACTGGCATAGCACCAGAAGATGCTTTTGATGAAATAGTACAAGAGCAGATCAACAGAGTAAACGGAATGAACAGCCTTGTAACCAAACTAAAGCAAGTAAGCGAAGATAGCAAGAAAGCCCGGGGCTCAGAAGAGAAACGATACTTTCACCTTACACCAAACTATGTCTTTAAGCAACTTGAAACCATGATTGATAGTTCCAAAACTTCGGTTCATGCAATGGTTGATTCATGGGGATTGAATCTTTTTTCACAATGCAAAACCACACTTATTCATGCACTAAGAAAAAACATCGACATCAAAATAATAATTCCACCGAGTCTTGTGTGTACGGAAGCTTTTCAAACAATTCCAGATGATGTAAAAATAAAAACATCAGACATTTCTCACAACTCTATAACGTTTGACGATTCTGAGATACTTATGATAAATAGCAACAATGGAAAAGGCGCCATATTTTTGTCAACCGAAGTTTTGGGTACAAATCAGGCAAAACTCTTTGAGCAGACATGGAAAAATGCTACAAAAATAAACAACCTTTCTTCCATGACAAAGACTGAAGCACAAGAAACCTTGAAAATAATCGAGATGATAAACGAGAACGGACTTGGGTTTGTACTAGACACCTTGCTTCAT
>DATIDL010000146.1:0-4499 GCA_035456305.1 Nitrosopumilaceae archaeon | reverse complement strand
TGTGATTAGTTTTGATGCGATTTTAGTCATGCCTGTTGGTTTGTATACAGCACACTGAACTTGAGTGCCATTTTTAACAATAGAAAATACTACATGACCACCTAGTTCAATTTTAGGTGATATTGACACCTTTCCCGTAATAGTTCCTGATGAGAATGGTTTCAGATTATTTACGTCAAGTTCATTTTTCAAGTGAGCGCCAGTACCTTGATTTGATCTAAATACCATATAGCCATCAAACTTTTCTGCAGATTTCACAAGAGACGCGCCTTGTATAACGGAATTAACATCTTCTCCTCGTACACCAAAAAGTACCGGATCTGGGCCGTGCGGTGCAATCAGAACTCTGTTTTTTTCTTCATCATAGCTGTTAAACGTCTTCGGAGATGTCATATTCTGCATTGCTTTAACACTCTCTTTGAAGATCTCTCTTTTTGTACCAAAGTTAGATTCATTTCGGTAGCTAATCAGCTCAAAAGTGTGATCATCAAAGAAATAGCCTATCGCGCCGATAGCACCTACCAAACCCTGTCCATTACCAAGATAGAATGCTTCCAATCCATTCTTTGAAGCAAATTCTTTTGCTTTGTTTCTGTTTATGAGTTTGCACAGTGCAATCTGTCCGAATTCAGAAAAGCACTTTGGGATTTTTTCTTGCTGATAAAATACCAGACCGGGGTTTGCACCATCGTTTGTTGAAGAATATTTTTTGATGAATCGGATTATGTTTTTTTTAACAGTATCAGGTTTATCAGTTTCAATTTTTATTGCCACTGCTCCATTTCCGCGCGTTTTCCACGGTATGTTGGGATTAAATCTTATCAGATATGGATAGTCCAAAAACTTGACATTTTCTTTTTTTAGATATTCTACAATCTTGTAGGCAAGAAATGTGGTACACATGCCCTTTCTTGAGTCAGTATCATCAAAGCCTATGTGAATAACAGAGCTAGTTTTCATCTATTACAGTCATGGTAAGTGTAGAACGGACATTTTTGAGTTGCCTTATGTTATTTGAGATGGTTTTTTTGAGAGTCGCACTGTCAGGAGCCTCGATTTTTACAACCAAGTCATAGGCACCATATAGAACATAGACATATGTGACATGTTCAATTGCTTTTAGTTGGTTTACTAGTTCGTTTTCTGCTCCAAGTTCTGCATTTATGAGAACAAATGCGATTGCCATGCCTTTGGTGTTAGAACATGCGATATTAAATATTATGTAGCTTCGGTTGATTTAAATTAAAAATTAATGAGTTTTAGAACATAAATGATAGTAATAGACGAGAAAAGAATTTTCTCTGAGATCCAAAATAGAAAACCTGTTTCTGTAGCTTTGAATGGACCTGACGGCATATTGCCAAAAATTCAAGAAACTGCATCAAAGATCATGGAAGAGTTTGGCATTCCTGCATATGTCCTTGCAGATACGTGCTTTGGTACATGCGACATGAATACAAACGGTGCCAAAGTGCTAGGAGCAGAGATACTTTTTCACATAGGACACACCATAAACGACACATCATTTGGAGAAAATGTTGTTCTTGTGGATGCGTTTGATGACATTTCGTTTGACAGTGTTACAAGAAAATGTGCTGCAGAGCTTGCAGGGAAAACTGTTTCACTTGTAACAGACAGCCAACATCTTCCACAGATGGAAAGAGTAAAAAAAATTCTAGAAGAAGGTGGTGTCATAGTTAGAATTGGAGAAGGAAAGGGTCAGCTAAATGACGGTCAGGTCTTTGGTTGCGAGTTTTATCCAACATCAGAAACAAAAGACATCGTAGATGCAAATGTGTTTTTGGGCCAAAGCGCTTTTCATGCTTCGGGAATTGCACTCTCCACTGGCAAGCCAACATACCTACTTGATCCATATTTTGATGAGATGAGGGAAGTTACAGAGTTTGCCCAAAAGTTGCAGAAAAAATCCATTCTTGCAGTATACAAGGCAGCTGAAGCAGAAACATTTGGAGTCATAGTCGGTCTCAAAGAGGGACAGTTCTCAAAAACTACGGCATTAAAATTCAAAAAAGAGCTTGAAAAGGCAGGTAAAAAAGTTCAGCTCTTCGCACTCACTGATATTACTGATGATAAACTTGGAAATCTAAAAGGAATTGACGCCTTTATTCAGGTGGCATGCCCTAGAATATCTACAGACAACCACTTTCACAAACCAGTGCTTTCTACACCGCAGGCAAACGCGCTTTTAAAACTATTAAAAAATGAGAGTATTGATGGATTTTTGCAGATACCACATTGGCTATAAACAATTATAATTAACAACTTCAAAATTCACACATGTCAGAAAAATTTAGTTTACCCGGGGATAAAATTGCAACAATTGAGGAATTCGAAACTGGCGACAATACATTTGATGATGGTCATACCATAAGATCAGTTGTAGTTGGTTCAAGAGAATTCGATAAAACCAATCGCATTGCAAAAATTAACAGGCTCAAATCACCAGCAGTTCCACAAGTAAATGATCTAGTCATAGGTAATGTTGCTGCATTGATGAATAACATGTTTGCAGTAACCATGCTTTACATAAACGGCAAACCGACACATTCTGGACTTGAATGCATATGTCAAGCAAAAGGTGCAAAAAAGAGAATCATTACGCGAGTCAGCGACATAGTCATGGTGAAGGTGATCAGTCATCTAAATGGGGCAATACATGCAACAATTAGTGAACCAGATCTTGGTGTTTTGTTTACCCAATGCAACAAATGTGCAGGAAAAGTTGTACCTCTTGGTGGCAATGTAAAATGTGTAGATTGTGGCTATATTGAAGAAAGAAAGCTTTCAAGCAAGTTTGGAAACGGCGATTTTATAAAACTAGGATCCAAGTAAGAACAATGCAAAAAATTGCATTTCAAGGAGAGCGAGGAGCGTACAGTGAAGCAGCTGCTTTTTATTTTTTCAAAGAAGGCATAGAGGCAATTCCATACCCTACATTTTATGATGTATTGGAGGCTGCAGAAAACGACAAGGTAAGCTATGCTGTACTTCCAATAGAAAATTCCCTAGAGGGCAGTGTGGGTGAAAGCTATGATCTGCTTTTATCAACCACACTTAATACTGTAGGCGAAATTTATTTTAGAATAAAGCATTGTCTTATAGGATTTCAATCTCTAGAAAAAATCAATACTGTATATTCACATCCACAGGCACTTGGCCAATGCAGAAAATTTATCCAGAACCACAAAATGAAAACAGTTCCAACGTATGATACTGCTGGAAGTGTGAAAATTTTGCTTGAATTAAAGGACGATAATTCAGCTTGTATTGCAAGTAAACGTGCTGCCGAAATTTATAAAGTTCCCGTGATAAAAGAAGGCATAGAGGATAATGCAAATAACTATACTCGGTTTCTAGTGCTTGCAAAGAACAAACATGAAAAGACTGGAAAAGACAAGACCTCCATAATATTTTCTATAAAGCATGTTCCCGGTGCATTATACAGCATACTTGAGAAGTTTAATACAAATAAAATAAATCTCACAAAGATAGAATCAAGACCAACTAAAAGTACGCCGTGGGAATACAATTTCTATGCAGATTTTGAAGGCCATGAAAGCGAATCTAATGTGAAAGATGTGCTTGAAAAAATAAAGCATCATACCACTTTTCTAAAAATACTTGGCTCGTATCCACGAGCAGAGATCAGTTAAAAGCCCCTGGGCTTTCTTATTGTAAAACCAGCACTGATACCAATAATGATGACGCCTGAAATTATTACAAGCATGTGATATGTAAAAAGAATTGGGTCACTAGTAAATTGTAAAGTGCCAAATACATGAAGTTGTGAATCGCCGGTATTGGTTACTTCTATTCTATGTTCACCATCTTCCAAGCTATACCACTCAAAGCTTACTTCATTTTTGAAATCCTGATCTACTTGCAGTCCGGTAGATGGGGTTTTCAGTTGTACATGAAATGATGTGCCAGTCACATTAAGAATCTCATGAAAGTGTTCTTGTGCATTAAACTTGTAAATGGTGTTTTTTCCTATGTCAACTGATTCATCAATTGTCTGAGTTTGAACTCCAAATGCAAGAATTAAGCTGATCACACCAAGTGCAGTTATGACACTGCCTGCTCCTATTCCAATTGCAGTTCTTTTGCTGAGCATACAAGGAATAATTTCTATACTATATTAAAAGTGAACTACATCAGATCTACGTCGTGTGGTTGACTTTCCACAAAACCTGCTCTTGACATTTTCATAAATTCTGCATTCTCTTGCATTTGGGTAATCGTATCTGCACCACAATAGCTTAATCCGGATCTGATTCCTCCGGTGAGTTGTTTTATGATATCAGTTACACTTCCCTTGTACGGAACCATCGCCTCTACTCCTTCTGCTACATAATCATTGAGATCCTCGCTTATTGATATGGTTCCTGTTTCTTTGGATTTTCTTCCAAGTGATGCATAAAAGGAGGCCATGCCTCTGTAGATTTTGAATCTCTTCCCATTTTTCATTACAGGTGAGC
>DATIDL010000145.1:0-15032 GCA_035456305.1 Nitrosopumilaceae archaeon | reverse complement strand
AGGTTAAGAAAAGACATCATTGCTATGACTATTCTAACTGGTCTGGAAAGATTAGACCACCGTTTTTCTGCTCTTTCCAATATGCCTTTTGCGTTTAGATTTTTTCTTTGTAATCCTAGTTCACTTCTTACTTTTGTAATCATTTTGTTGTCAACGACTGGAATCTGGTAGTGTGTGTCGACCATCATTCTTCTAATTGTCTCGACATCGATTCCATGTGGATGAGGTTTAATGATTGTTGGAGGAGGAGGCATCTCTTTGACAATTCTTGGATATTTGTGTGGTTCACCAGTAGGTTCTTCAAATGTTATTGAGGCATAGGGGGTGATCAATGATGTTTGTAAGACATAATCACGAATTTTGGAACCTGCCTTTGAATAGTCGCCCTCAAGAACAATGCTTACTGAGAGGCCTGTCTTTGAAGCTTCTTTTGTAACGTGCTTTTGTATGATGGGTTTGTTTTTTTGGATATCAAGCAGCATTACAAATTCATCTTGTGTTTTTCCATCTGCACAGCTTTTTACTGTAACAGGTTTGTTTGTAGTTATTTGACCATAAAGTATTGCCATTGTTGCACCAAGCCCGAACATTCCTCTAGCTTGTTTTAGTCCAAACTTTGAACCATAAAGAACTGTTCCAAATGCCAGCGGCACATGTTTTGGCTCAATACCAGGACCATTGTCTTTGACAGAAAGTATGTATGGTTTTGGATCTGCTTGCTCTGGATCTACTGCTTTTATTGTCAGTGTTATGTCTGGCAGTATTCCTTTTTGGTCGCATGCATCCAACGCGTTTTCTACAAATTCTCTAACAGATGTGTAAAGTGATCTTGTAGGATTACTAAAACCTGCCAAGTCTCGGTTTCTGTAAAAGAACTCACTGGGTGAGATCTGACTAAAAATTTCCTTAGTCGAAGACATTGCTATTTTCCCACAGTCGTAGTCTGTCTAATTTTTCCCTGCGTCTTGCTTCTTGCAGTTCATTGTAAACTGCACCATGCATGCTACCGCTTGAAAGGGCAGAGATCGCATCAACGGCATTACGTAGTTGATTTCCCTCCCCGATAATTGATACAGTACGCCCATAAACCGAGATATTAGCACCGCTAAGCTCTTCTATATTTTGTCTCACTCTACCCCCTTCTCCTATTATTCTGCCTTTTATCCTTTCAACATTAGAAGATGATCTACCAGCAAATTCTCTCAAATCGATCACGTGTAAAGCATTTTCTCCTTGCAAGAGACGCATTGCTTTCTCAGGAGAGAATCCTCGGCCTATTGTCATTACAATTTCTACTGCCTTAAAGGGCAACATATCTTCTATGCTTCCTACACCACTAACCATTATCTCACCAGTTTCACTATTTACTACTATTTTGACAGAACATGTCTTCTCAATTCTAGATTTTACTTTTCCAGATTTACCAATAAGTGCGCCAATCCTATCAAGTGGGATAAGAACAGATTTTTCAAAGCTCAATTTACTATCCTCGCAAATATGTCAGATGGATTTTCCACAGTCAAGCCTCTTTTAACAAAGAATCTAGTTATATTCTTAATATCTCTTTCAAGGAATTCTTTTGCATTTTTGTGTCTTACATCAACTGCCGATCCTAGATCGAAAAGAATCAGTCCATTTTCTGTTTTAAAGATGTTATATTCTGAAAAGTCAGCATGTACAAGTTTAGCTTTTTTGTAGAGTTGTGAAATGATTGAAATTGCATCTTTATAGTCATTTTCATCAATTTCTGTCTCTACAAGAGTTTTTGCGGGGGCACCATTTTTTCCCACAAATTCCAGTACCAAGATATTTTTTATAACGTGGATTGGTTTGATTACAGGAATACCACTTTTAATACAATGATTCAGATTTCGAAATTCCTTTTGTGCCCAGAGCTCCACCAAGTTTCTCGTACCCTTTTTGATATGAGAGAATCGTGGGTCATCCACAAGATATGGAAGCCTTTTTTTGAAATTTGCAGCTGTTACCAGATATATCTTGAGAGCAAGGTCCTTTCCATCAGGATCCACAGCCCAATACATCTTGGATTCCTTGCCAGAGCCAACTACTCCATTAACGTATGATATGACACCTGAATTTATCAACTTGGACAGAGTCATTATGGTAGTTTTGTCTAGGACATCATCCATGACCTTGATTTTATCAAGGACACCTTTTTCTGATCTTCCTCGCCTTTCATTTGCAAGAACCTCACGATCAATGCGATTTGCTAATTTTTTTCCAAGTTCATCTGACAATATTATGAATTAAATTTACTAAGTAAAATCGATTGCGTATTCAGAAATCTTTTGGTAGGTGGCCATTGTCTTTGAGCCAATCAACTTGTGATAACGTGTATCTCCATGTAATGTCTCCTCTGTCCTCAGTCCTGAAATCCCATGGTGCAAGTGTTACTACATCATTATCTCTAATCCATATTTTTCGTTTTAGTTTTCCTCGTATTCTTCCCATTCTTGTTTTATCATCAGTACATTTTACCAAAACATGATCACTACCTAAAAGTTTGATAACTCTGCCAAGAAGTTCTCCTTCTTCTGGAAGTTTCATTTCTTTTAGTTCGCTTTCGTTTAGAACTTTTCTTTTTCCCACAACGATCAAAAAATAATTCTGCTTGAATACATATAATTGTGCTGTTTTATCAGAATTTGAAAACTAAAAGAAACGGAACACCCTCAATTTCTTTTACTCCTTTTGATGAACCAATTCTGAGTTCTATTGCTAAAGCAATTGTTTCCTTTCCAACCATGTTTATTATGGAATATTTTTTGAGAAGTTCTTCTGCTTCTGTTTTTTCTACAAAGCGTTCTGCAAAATAGCTACTACTTATGTTTAATGAAAAATCAGATTTGGTTATTGTTTTCCCAACGAGATTCGCGTCACATATGTTGAGCATCAGATGCTGTTGGTAGGCAACTGTTCGTACTGCAAACGACATTACGCATATTGGCCTTTTAGCGACGATTTAGCTCCGCATGCTTCACAAATAAGAAAGGTCATTCTGTTTGATTTCTCCACTCTAGTATCAGGGCTTTTGCACGTAGGGCACTCTAGGTATTCTTTTACGTATCTGGCAAAAAGTGCTGTAAAATCATGCGGATCCTTTTTTCCCACAAAGATAGCCTTGTCACCGGCAGTTTGTGCAGGAGAAGCAAATTCCTTAGACAGGTATTGTAGTACTTTATCTGGGTCCCTTCTTAGGATCTTTGGAAATTCTGCGAAATTGCGGAAAAATGTTCTGTTGCCTTGCCACATTATATCTACAATTGGAAGTTCAAATCTGGAAACAGAATCTTTTTTATTTTCTGAAATCTTGTCTTGAATTTTCTTTAAGAGTTTCTCGTATTCCGATTTTGCCACAAATTAATTTCTTAGGTGTGCCCTATATGGATTTAATTAAAAAAGAAGAAAGTGGTCCTCTAAGGCTTTCCTATTCGGAAGACGTTAGTGCCACACTTTGGACATGTGCCCTTTACTGCAGGTCGACCGTTCTTTAGCTTAACTTCTTTTGGGTTTGAAATATCGACTTTCTTCCTGCATTTTACACAGTATGCTTGTGTCATTCACAGTTTTACGAAGGAAGTTGTATTTAGGAAGGAGATGTAAAAATTATTTCACTATACGCTAGAGGCGGTTAAATTTTACATTTTACTTCCTGCCTAGTACGTACATAATTTCTATAAAAAATTACAATTTATTGATATTTCTAATGAGTAAATGATCCAACTAGCTGAAATTAGCAAATTTGTGCACATGTAAATGTAAATTTGAGTGGTTTTTAGTTATACTTTTAACCGTCTTGGAGAGATTCAGTGAGTTGACAAAAAAAAGAAGCATCATAATCACAGGTGCAATATTGGCCGCAATTACAGCTGCAAGCTTTTCAGTATGGCTCATACCACAAGGCGACGATTCGAGTTTCGTTGTTTCTGACTATAGAGATCATCTTGAGAGTGTAAAGGCAAGACATTTTGTTATAACAGATGAGATACAAAATGACTTGCAAGCTATGCTTGCCGGTACAGTCTCACCAGACAATTTCATCATGAGAGCTGAAGCATCCAGTTCACAGATCAATTCACTCATAATAGAATTGATTCAAAGTGGAGCCTCTCAAGAGTGGCATGAGAGCTACCTAAATTACGGTGAATCTCTGAAAAGCTACAACAGTTACTTGAGAGAGACAATAGTTTTGGCAAACATAATCAAGGAAAGAGGTGCAAATGACATACAGGGGAACCTTGAGACACTAGATGCTTTAAAGAAAGAATTCGAGTCTTTTTCTCTCAAATCAGATGAGACAAGGCCATAAGACCAGAAATCTCATGTCAAATCTTTTGATAATAATCGGTTCAGTATAGTAGTAATGTAAATTAATTAATGGGGAAATGTAATTTTTGGTAGAGATAATGTCAGTCAATGAGAATTTAGAAAAAAAAGTGACTGAAACCAAGACTAGCAAGCTACTAGTAATTTGTGTTGATAGAGATGATGATATTGGTAAAAAAGCCGGAGTTACAACACCAGTCATTGGCAGAAATGCATGCATTGAAGCTGCACAAAGATTAGCTTTAGAAGATCCGGAAGATGCAGATTCCAATTCGATTTTTGCTGCAGTTAAAACGTATGAGGATCTTGTAAGTAAAGGATACCAAGCAGAAGTAATAGTGGTAGCTGGAACAGAAAGTAGAGGAGTGCAAGCTGATGAAAAAATAGTTGGCCAAGTCAAAACAATTGTTGAACAATATAGAGCAACAGGTGCGGTAATTGTTTCAGACGGAGAAGACGACGAAAGTGTAATTCCAATAATTCAAAATGTTTTACCAATTGTTTCTGTTCGCAGAGTGGTTATGCGAGTAAGCAGGAGCGTAGAATATTCTTACGCTGTTCTTGGAAGATATTTGCGAGCAATTGCATTTGATTCAAAGTATTCCAAATTTTTCCTTGGAGTTCCAGGAATTTTACTTTTGATCGGAGGAGTTGCATCTGTGTTGGGAATAACTAAAGAAATTTTTGCAGTATTGGTAAGCATACTTGGCGGAGCATTCCTTATCAGAGCTTTTGATGTAGACAGAGCTTGGTCGCATTGGACAAAACCTACGCCAGCTGGATTCATTAGAATTTTCACAATGGTAGCTGGAGCTCTTTTGATGTTAGTGTCCATACCGTCTGGAATTAGTGCCGTCAATCCATCGCTTATTCAAGCTCAACCCGACATAGTAAGCATAGTAACAAACAAGGTGATAATAGGACTCTATGTTTCTGGAGCACTTCCATTCCTATGGATGGGCATGGGATGCGTGTTTGGAGGAACATTACTAAGCAGTTGGTTCAAGGGAAGCATTAGATCAGTTACAGACATTCTCAGAATAATAGTTCTAGTAACTTTGTACCCAGTGGTATTACAGTTTACAAACATAATGACACATGATGATAGCCCGTTTACTCTTCTTCCTCCATTATTATTAGGATTAGCAGTAATACTCATAGCCGCCACAATCCTCTTCCGCAAATATAGAAAGAAGAAGGGCGGTGAAGTGTTATCGGAATAAAAGATAGTGTAATGAATTTCTCCGGATTATACAAGATTTATTCAAACAAACTTGAAAAAGAAATCAGAAACGGTAACCTTCCAAACCATATTGCGATAATACTAGATGGAAATCGCAGATGGGCAAAAAGAAATCTTATTGTAAAAGAAGATGGGCACTTTCGAGGAGCTGATGCAGTAGAAAACCTGCTGGATTGGTGTGAAGAATTAGGAATAAAGATCATCACTTTGTATGTTTTATCTGCAGAGAACCTATCTCGCGATGATGATGAATTACATTATCTATATGATTTGATTAAAACCAGATTAGAAAAGCTGTACAAGGATCCCAGAATACACAGAAACAGGATGAGAGTAAAAGCCATTGGTCGTGTTGAACTCTTACCAGAATCACTAAAGGATGTTTTGAACAGATTAGATCAAGCTACAATAAATTATGATAATCATTATCTGAACATAGCCATAGCTTATGGAGGTCAGCACGAGTTAGTTGACGCTGTGAAAAAGATTGCTCATAGAATAAAGGATGGTTCTCTAGATGTGGATTCAATAGATAAAGAAGTCATAGAATCATCCCTCTATACGTCACACTTACCACAAGCATCACCTGACATGATATTAAGAACTTCGGGAGAAAAGAGGCTTAGCGGTTTTCTGATTTGGCAGAGTGCCTATAGTGAACTTGTATTCATGGATGTTTTTTGGCCAGAATTTCGAAAAATAGACTTGATGAGAGCAATAAGGACATTCCAAAAGAGAACTAGAAGATTAGGCAAATAGTAGAAAGAAATACTTAGCTGAACAATTTTTTCTAGATTGTGATTGAAGAAAGATCTGCAGGAGCAGTGTTATTTGCTGAAACCAGTTCTGGAAAAAAGTTTCTTCTTTTGAATTATCCCTCTGGGCACTGGGATTTTGTAAAAGGCAATATCGAAAAAGGAGAGAATCTTCGCGATACCGTAATACGAGAGATCAGGGAGGAGACCAGCATTACAGATGTGGAGTTTATTGACGGCTTTGAAGACAAGATAGAATATCATTATCAACGGAATGGCGAGTTGGTTCACAAGGAAGTTGTTTTTTTTCTTGCAAAGACAAAAACACTTGATGTAAAGATCTCACATGAACACCTAGGTTTTGTATGGCTTGCTTTTGATGACGCACTTAAAAAAATGACCTATAAAAATGCCAAGAACACAATGGAAAAAGTTAGAAAGCTAGGACTCGATGCTTAGCTCTTGTAGTTTTTTAGCTTCTTTTATTGGATCTTTTGCATTCAAAATAGTTCTGCCTACAATAAGATAATCTGAACCACTTCGTATTGCTTTGGTTGCATCACCACCTTGAGTACCAACTCCTGGCGAGTAAATTTCACATCGTCCTTTTACTTTTTTGCTACATGATTTTATTATTTCAGGAACTGTAGCTCCAACTACTATACCATCAGTTCTTAGAGAATACGACCAATCCAAGAACAGTTCATGCAATTTTGATAATTTTTTACTTGATGTTGGCTTTATCGATATGCCGTATCCTAGTTTTGCGCCAGGATGACTCATGTGTACGAGTGAGATTATACCATTATTTTGTTTGTGAGAGGATATGATGAGGTTTTCAAGGTTTTCTGGCCCCATTATAGGATTCACGATTATTGCATCAAAACCTGACTCCCAAAGTCTTTCTGCTGCAACCATGTTTGTATTTCCAATATCATTTAATTTTATATCAGCAATAGTTTGCAGGCCTACATCATGTGCAGCTTGATTTATTTTTTCAAGTTGTTTTATGCCAAGAGGCAAAATTACATGAAAATTGAATTTGATTGCGCAAAGAAACCTGTTTAATGTCTTTATGTTTTTAATTGTGACGCTTTCAATATTTTTTGAAGGTGTTTTATCAAGATCATTTGCTAATATTATTTTGCTTTTACCAGAAGATGATTTTTTTATCCTATTTCTATAATTCATAGCTTAACAAGAGGATGTTTGCCTTTTAGTTTTATTACTTTAAGATAGGAATATCCATGTTCACTTACAGTCGGAGTAAATGACGGTTCTACTCCATTCTGACTAGAGTATTTCAAAAATGGATTTACTGGTTCCTTGTCTAGTGTCACATGACAAAAGTATGATACTTCGTCGGACTCGTTAAAATTCATAAAGACGCCAATTAGCCATTTGCTTCCATTTGAAAAGGCAAAGAGTGGAAATGGAGCTTCCTCAAATCCATAACTTAGCTTTACCAGACTTGCAAGATCCTCAAGTTCAAGTAGTTCATAACTCAGATCCTGGGGTTTGTCATCTTGTTTTAGCGAAGGAGGTAGAGATTTTACTCTCACTATTGGAGAGTAAAGAAAAGTAGAATTTGTAATGGTATTTACAATATCGGATTCTTCCTTGCCAGTTTTAAAACCATATGAGATATAGTGACCACTTTTTTCAGCGGGAGCATAATAGATGACTGGTCTTTCTTTTAGAAGATCCATTTGTACGGCCAAAACAGGCTTGCCCTCATGCTCAAATGAGAAGGCGGTACGTGGAACTCTTTCTAAAGCACACACAAGCCTTGAGAATTCAATTCTATCTGCAACTTCAACATAAGTAGGTAATTTTGCCATAGTTTTCTTGCAAAAAATACCCCATTAAAAGGTAGCAACTTGATTCAATCGTTATCTTCGGTCAACGATGTCATTGACATCAGGACCAGTACCTATGATGGTAACAGGCACTTTGAGCTGTTCTTCAATTGTATTAACAAAGTGTTTTGCAGGAGAGCTTAGATCACTAAACGAATTCATGTGTGCACATTCCGGATACAGGACATCAAGTTTTGTAATAGCAATCTGGGTTGCGCTGTTTAACATGATAGATCTCTTTGCCAGATCAAAATCAAACTCTGCTGCCCGTCTTGCACGGCCAGTGACAGTGCCAACTTCTTGCCAACCCTTGATTTTAGTTTGTTCTGCCGAAAGTTCATTTTTTAGAGGACCTGTACCAACTCGAGTCACATATGCTTTGAAAACTACCATGACATCAGTTACATTTTTTGGTCCTAGCCCAATATCAGAGCATATTCCAGATGCAGTAACATCTTTTGACGTGACAAATGGATACGTGCCATGCCATAAGGAAAGGAAGGTGCCTTGAGTTCCTTCCACTAGAACAGTCTCATTTCTTTGTAAAGCAAAATTAACAGCATTTGGAACATCGTCAAGATACAGAGCAAGAGAATCAATATCTTTTGCAAGTTTCAGCGTTCGCATAGCTCTGTCTGCATTAGCAGGTCCTGTACCTGATCCCGTACTGCCAATAGACTCCTTCAGCCTACCTTGAGAATCAGCGTTTCTGTGCGATTCTTCAATTATTCCACAGTTAAAATCAACATATGCCCTGTCAGAAACGTCAAATTCTGCTATCTCTTTTAGAAGGACTTCAGGACTGACTACAACACCCGGTCCAATCAAAAGCCTAACATTTTTGTTTAAAAACGCACTTGGCAGCATTCTAACTTTGTATTTTTTATTGTCAAGTTCTATTGTGTGACCCGCGTTTGGGCCTGCACCTCCTCGTACTGCAATTGTAGGATTATCTTTTATTGCAAGATATGAAATTATTTTTCCTTTTCCTTCATCACCAAAGAAACCACCAACAACTACTGTAGAAGGCATACAAGAATTGCACAAGAGCGCATATTTAAGCCAAATTATGACAATACAATTTTAATAAAGAAAGTCAGTGCAGCCTTTGTGTCAGAACCAAATTATGCAGGAAATATCATAGTATCATTAGCAAGTCTCCCTGACTTTTTAAGAAAACCAATTTTACAAAAAAGACTGATGGAATTTTTTTCAATGTCTGATCAAGACAGATCTGAAACCATAAACAATGCACTGGCTGCAGGTCCAACAATTCCGTTTGACAACTTTGCAAAGCTGTTTAAAACATGGCTTGAGATTTTAAGTGGACTTTCAGAAGAACACAGAACAATCATGTTTTCAAGCTACTTGACAGAGATCACCACAAATCCACAAAAGCTTATTCTGTTTAATCTGGATGGCATTTTAGAGATATTTCTTTTGCTCACACAAACCCAGAAAGATACAATATCAAATTCCGTTAAAAAAATAGTTAATACTTTAGATGAGTCCAGTAAGAAGAAATTGCGACTTATAATACCAGATAGGGCAAGGCAAGAATTTGGAATTTAAACTGGATGATCTGGTTTTCTCTGATTTTCATCAGCAAAATTGACCACATTTCCATCTGGAGTCATAACACCAACAAAGATCTTCTCATATTTTTTTAGAACTTTCCTATGATCAGACAGTGACATGTCAAGCTTCATTTCATTCATGACCATGACTCGATAGTTTTTCCATTCATTCCAACACGTACTACAACATGGGTAATTTGCAGCCACAGGTTCAAGTTCCATGTCATCAGGAATTTCATTTTTACATTTTGTGCATATCTTTGCCATACGAAATTCACTAGCTGTTACTCATTTAATCTTTAAGAAAGCATATTACGTTGGGAAGGCTAGATATGTTATGAAGATAAAGTGTCCAAAATGCGATGGTGTAGCAGAGCTTGGAGACGACTTTTCTTTTGTTAGATGTGAGCCGTGCTCATTGGATATGACATATGGTGAATATGTAAAGTACATTGCATACAAGGATTCTACTTATTCAGATATTCTAGGTGATTATGCTACCAGCACAGAAGGCACTACAGCCGGAACTCTTGACGAGTGGTAGAAAAAAAACCACCTGCAAGATTTAATTAATTTCCGAGGATACTGCGATTAGTTGCAATTCGCATATGAGATAATTCTTAACTTGATAGGCTTTCTGGTAGGCCTTACGATAGGGATTTTATCTAACATTGGCTTTAGGAACACCGGCAGTCCTACTCTTTTTAGACTAACTATTGCTTTTTTGTCAATTAGCATAGGTTTTGGAGTAGTAGGATTGGGATATCTTACAGAGTCTTTTGTTTTCCAGACAGGAAAAATAGAACCATGGGTTCAGACACTTGGAATAGGCATTCAAACAGTTGGATATTTTTTTATCGCTTTTTCTCACAGCATAAAATCATTTTTCCCAAAATCACGATATTTTAGATCCATAATTTTGCCGCTTTTTGTAATACCCGGAAATTCAATTGAGCATATTATTAGGTCAATTTCTTTTATCCTATTGATATATGGGACAATAGAGACAATTCTGTCATATATGGAGAACAAGAAGAGTAGTACGGTTTTCGTTGCTTCAGGCCTAGGCCTTCTCGCGTTAGGCGAATTTCTTGGATGGTATTCGCTTGTCTTTCCTGGTTCAGTTCTTTACTTTGTCTCAATTTCTACTAAAATAGCTGGTTTGGGTGCACTGTTCGTACCCGTTTCAAAAATACCATTGATGGGGATGAAATTTGGCGGCAGTCTATAGAACACACATGAGTATAATCGGGGACATACTATCTACTGCTAGAGATGAGGCTCCTGATGAGACTGGTGCAAGTGTCACATATCTGATACGCAAAGCAAATGTTTCTCATGGAAGAATCTCAAAAATACTAGTAACTTTGGTACAACAAGGCTTGTTAGAACAAACAAGTTCTGACAGGGCATGCAAATACAAAATCAGTCCAAGGGGAAGAGAATTTTTACAAGCCTATCGTGGATTTAGGGAATTTGCAGACAATTTTGGTCTAAGAATTTAGTCTAGTCATCTTCTACTTCCGAGTCGTCTTCTACATCATCATCGAAATCGTCTTCAAAATCATTATCACGTTCTTCAGACATTGGTTGTAAGACAAATGTGATTAATTATTAAGGATTTAGTTGGTGTATAATCATAGAAAAACGACATATTTTAGAAGCAAGTGATTTTTCAAATTTTTATTTCATACAATATTCTATAACAGCTTCTATACTAGTATTTGATTTTGAGTCAAGTTATTCTTATGAAGGTACTACCCAGCCACCACAAGAAACACAGATGTCCATTCCATCCTCGTTGACATAAGTCTCAGAACCCGGTGGACATTGACACTGGTGAATTTCTTCATCCATGCCAGATACTACGTAAATCAATCTTATATCATTTTCAACAACAAGACATAATTTACTAACAAGATTTGAAAAAAATGTGATAGTTGCTTGCGATCAGAATGGCATAGATCTTGCTGCTGCTACAATAAGAAATGGTGGCACAGTGGTATTTCCAACAGACACTGTATATGGTGTCGGATGTGATCCTAGAAATCCAAAAGCTATCCAATCTATTTTCAAGCTAAAAAAAAGAGTAGAAGCCAAACAACTTCCCATACTAGGATATTCAAAGGAAGAAATTGCGAAAATAGCTATTTTTGACGAGGCATCTAGTAAAATCGCAGATAGATTTTGGCCAGGCCAAGTCACTATGGTTTTAAAATTAATAGATATGAAAATACAAAACGCCATGGGGATAAAGGACGGCAAAATAGCTGTTCGTGTACCAAATCAGCCGTGTGTTCTATCACTTTTAAGCAAATGTAAGATCCTAATTGGTACCAGTGCAAATTTTTCTGGACTTCCTGCTTTTTCAGAATCAAAGAAAGTGCAAGAAAATTTTTCAGGATATGATGTGTTCCTAGACGGAGGAGACATTCCAAATTCAACTAGTTCCACCATAGTTGAAGTGATAGAAGGCAACCCGAGAGTTTTACGACAAGGAAAAATAAGTAAAGAGGAGATTGCTTCCGTACTTTGAACCTGATTATAACATGTAGCAGACATTTAGAGTCTGAAGCAGCTCAGGAAATACATGACATTCTAGAAGAGCTTGGAGATGATGATTCTACAGTTGACATAACCCACATGTCAGGAATTGTGACTGCCGTAACTTCACTTGATCCATTTGTTGTAGTAGAAAAGATCAAAAAAAGAATACTTGACGAGCCATGGAGTATAAGATATTGTCTTAGAATCATACCGATTCAAGAAACAGTAGCTACGGAAAAAGAAGAAATTGTAAACGCTGTCATCAAGCATGCCGCAATAATAGAATCTAAGGACACCTACAGAATTACAGTAGAAAAGAGACACTCTGCAATTTCAACTAGTGAGATCATAAGTGGAATAGCAGACAAGATTCACAGCAAAGTATCACTTGAACAATTTGAGTGGATTATACTAGTAGAAATACTTGGAAATAAAACAGGAATATCGGTATTAAAAGAAGCCAACATTGTAAGTACGCAGAAACTAAAGCGTAGCTTATCTGAATAGTACGGCTGCCTTTTCTGCAAGCAGATCCTCAAGAGGAGTTTTTGATGCTATGGCATCAAAGTGTTTTTTGGTTATTTCAAATTCTTTTTTAAGGAAAGTAGAATTATTTCTAGAAAGTTGTTTTGGTTTCAAACTGGTCTTGAGTTCGTCATATAATTTATCAAGTGACGATTTTTTTCCTATAGATATCAAGATAAAATCTTGTTTCTTTTTCAATCCAACCTTCTGAATTGCCTTGCCTATCTGTTTTGTACATGCAAATCTCATCAAAAGGTCAGTCTCAATTTTGTTTGAGAGCATGACTCCAGATTTTTGTGCCTCTAAAGAAATCAAAATTATTTTTCTAGCGTGTTCTGCATTTAAAACATAGTATGATCCTATACCTTGTATAGCTAAATCATGATATTTTTTTCGTAGACCATCAAGGAATTCTATTGGATCATCAATTGCTTTTATTTCTAAAAGATCTATTGTTTTGTTAGATATTTCAAAACGTATTCGTTTTGTGCTTCCCCCATGTATTACTGGAATTATTGTTACAATATCTCCATTTTTTAACTTCGTTGCAAATCCGTCAAGAGCTGAAGAATCAACTCCATTTACAGCAACCAACATATTTTCCATATCTAAAGGCGGCATATTTTTTTCAATTTTATTTTGAAGTAAATCCAGCAATTCAGACACAGTAGAATCATCTTTTTCAAACTCTATTTTGTCTGCAGATAAGGACTTTTTTGCACCGCCCAAGAGTTTTACTGTTATCATCTAGCCAAAAGTAATTTTTTCCATATATTGAATTTCTGTTTGACCGAGGTTTTTAGAAAATATGTCTAGTTTAGTATCTCTTCTTCATGCATTCCTTCTGTTTCTTCTGGAGATTGGGCTGCCTGTATTGCCTGAGCCTCTTTTTCTTTCTGGTCTTCAATCTCTCGCTTTATGTAGGTAGTAATGTAGCCTGCAAGCTCGTTTTTGAGTCCTTTTGATCTAACTATAGATATTTCATTAAGGATCTTTTTGTTTTGTGCAAAATCAGTTCCAAATTTCGCTTTATGTATAGCTAGTACTTCCATCGAAATTCGTTTGATTCTGTTCACGGATTCGATTGGATGTATGGGGTTTTTATACCTATACACCAAGATAGCGCTTGGCATTTTGTTCTATCTCATCTGAAACTTCATCGTATGTTTTATGTAGAATCTTGGCTGCGCAAAAAACAACACTTGGAAGAAAAGTGATTTGTGCAGTTTTCAATCCAAAGCATCTAGAAAATCTTACAGGTCCGTCTGTTTCCACAAGTATTCTATCGTGGTTTGTTTCTGAAAGTAGAATTTGCTTGTCTTGTGCATAAACCATTGCAGGACCATAAGAGACATAATATCCACGATCCATTACAGTTTTCAATTGTTTTTTGCTGCCTGCAAACCAATGCAGAAGGGTTGCAGAAATTGAATACGAAGGCAAGATTGCCAAGATCTCATCAAGAGTAGCGCGCGAATGAATGGAAATTGGTTTATGTAATTTTTCTGCGATTGAAAGCATGGCACGAAATACTTTTTCTTGTTGCTCAAGTCCCTCTTTAGTAGTCACATATGTTTTGTCAAGACCAATCTCTCCAATGCCAGAAATTTGTTTTGAGTTTTTTTCTATCAATTTTGTAACAGCATCTAGATCATCTTCAGCCTTTTCTGGATGTATTCCAAGAAATGGTAGAACAAGTGGGGTTCTTTTAGCAAGATCAAGTGTTTTTTGGGAACTTGAAAGATCCATCGACATACAGCATGCTCGTATCTTCATGCGCTCCATGCTTTTAATAATAAATGGTAGATCACTAGAATACTCTGGATCTGAGAGATGAATGTGGATGTCAGTTAACCAGCTCATGGCAGGTCTTTATTTTTCTCCTTAAAATAGTTAGAATGGAAATTTTGCCTGTACTGTATGTATTTTATTAGTTTGAGTTCCTTGCTTTTTCTGGCGTGGAAAATCCATTTTATGTTGAGAAACACATGTTTGATGAAAAACCTATTGTCACATTCTTGGATGATGCGTACAATCTTAGCTATTCTCACAAGACACGGGAGCTGTATAAACAGATTCTTCATTCTTTCAATGATTTTTGTCTGATACAGTACGACAAGAACATGCTTCAGATAATACATGGTTTAAGAGAAAAACCATTACACGAAGTTCTAGAAGT
>DATIDL010000144.1:0-2048 GCA_035456305.1 Nitrosopumilaceae archaeon | reverse complement strand
TGTCATTGTAGGAAAATCAATTACAATAATTGATTTTGAAAGCTCTAGTCTTGAGCGAAGGGTTTCAAATGTGACTTCTGCAACGCAGGCAATCCTTATTGGCTCTGGCCTTGCAAAAATGGTTCGGCAAATTCACAGTATTCCATCAAAACAAAAGATCATCAAAGCATTACGACAATATAAAGAAGATCAAACGCAGGAAAGTTTTGATAAAGTCCTCTCAGTTCTAAAGCTGTAATATGTCAAAACAAGCAATAAAATTTCTAAAAAGGGATCCGAAGCTTGCAAAAATAATCAAGCGTGTTGGAAGCTATGAAATCAGCGTTATGAAAAATCCGTACGAATCTTTGATTGAAGCGATTATTACGCAACAACTCTCAGGAAAAGCAGCGGAATCCATTTCAAAGAAATTCAGAAAATTATTTGTCAGATTCCCAAAACCAGCAGATGTGATCAAAATGCCCGACTCCAAGCTACGTTCAGCTGGGCTGTCAGGCATGAAGGTGAAATACATAAAAGATCTGTCAGAAAAGATCGAATCAAAAGAGCTGAGGATGCGTTCGCTAAAAAATATGACAGATGAGGAAGTGATAATGCAGCTTACCCAAGTAAAAGGAATTGGCCGCTGGACAGCAGAAATGTTTTTGATCTTTTCGCTAGGCAGATTGGACGTTTTACCTGTAGGAGATCTGGGTCTCAAAAAAGGAATACAGAGGCTGTATTCTATGCCTAATCTCCCAGAAAAGGACGAAATTGAAGAGCTGGCTGAAAAATGGCGGCCGTACAGGACAGTTGCTACGTGGTATATTTGGAAGAGCCTCAATCAGTTTGATAAAATTGGATGAGTTGGAAGAACTTTTTATTATTATGAAAGCAATTATTGCATTCTAGATTGCAGAACATGCTTGTCACCATATTTTCTTGTCTAATCATAATTTCAATGGTATCATTTGTTTTGCAGGATCAATTTGCTAATGCCCAAGAAATTCAAATTCCAAGTTGGATAAAAAGCCAAATCAAGTCTTGGGTAGGCAAACCAGCTTCAGATGGGGATTTTGTAGATTTACTTGGTGAACTAAACAAGCAAGGTCTGATTAAAACTCATGATATGATCAAAAGCCAAAACATGTATCTCTTACCAAAATATGGACAAACCATTTTTGTAAAAATTGCAGGACGAACTGGCGATTTTGAACAAACAAGCCCAGTTACTCTGATTGTTGTAGACCCAAAAGGCCAAAGATCAGAGTACACCATACCGGTTCTAGAAAGCAGTGCTTATTCTACCGTGGTACCAATTAGCCACGATTCACCACTTGGGACATACACTGTGTTTGCATATCATACTAACAGGGAGCTGCCCACATCCTATTTTTATGTAAAAGCTGATCCACAAATTCCTTGGTGGATCAAAGATGTGGCAAAATGGTTGACTGAAGAAAGGATCTCTGATAGAGATTTTATCTTGTCAATGCAGTATTTGATTGATAGGAAAATAATTGATCTTGGTTTTATGGCTAGCACCGATCAAGACTTGATTCTTAATGTGAGTGTGGACGGTTTGAAGGCAGTCAGACGTGGAACGATGCAGTCTTTGGATGTACATGTTAGTAATATGGCTGGCCCTGTGTATGGTGCCATGGTTTTTGTGCGCGTAGAGGATTATGGTGAAAACATACTTGAGGAATTTACAGGTGTAACCGATTCCAGTGGGAATTACAATCTATCGTGGGAATTGGGCATAGACGAATTCAATGATATAGAAACTCTACTTGTGTATGTTGATGTAACAGATAGGGCTTCTTCAGAGACAAAACTGTTCACATTTGAGGTGTATTGTCTTTGTGGCGAACCAAATTGCAAGTGTCGTAATTAGGGTATGGTTTGTTAAAGAATTTTTCTGTGTTTGTATAATGCGTATGTCACTATCCAGTAACCTGCATACCACAACAAATTAACAGGATGTTCCAAAGTATAGCTTGCATTTGCCTCCAGATTATAGTAGATGACATCAGCTACTGAAAAGGCTATGACACCAAATAACAAAA
>DATIDL010000143.1:0-18916 GCA_035456305.1 Nitrosopumilaceae archaeon | reverse complement strand
TACTTTTTTTCAATGAAATCAAGAGATTCTTCTAGTTTTTTGGATTTCCCATATTTGTATCGTATTAGTTCTCTGTGTCGCCAGAAATTTTTTCCTTCTCCAACAGAAATCGTGCTAAAGTAATCTGGTCCTTTAATACCATCAGGAATTTTTATGCTGTATGGAAAAAGAAATTCTGCCATAAACCATTCATCACCATCAGGATAATCACTTCCTGTATCAATATCAAAAAAAAGATACAGCAGATTTGATTGCATAAGACCATCATCCTGAATCGATGGATGTTTTACATTTGATTTTTTAAAATCCAGACTTAAAAGACGTGGTTCAAAATATCCTTTGATTATGGATTTACGAAAGACTTTGTTTACTTCTGAAAGATTCAACGATAAACTACTCTCCCTCTCAACCCGCTAATAACTTATTTTATGAGGTAGATTCTAGCAACCTTTCCAACCCATCCTTTAACATGACCTTTGGAACATAGCCAAGTTCTCTTTGTGCTAGCCAAATTGAGGTTTGGCTGTGCTGTATGTCTCCTTTTTTTGGTTTCTTGTGTTTTATTGAAAGATTTTTTCCTGAAAGCGATATCATCAGTTTTGCAAGATCATTAATTGTAGTGAATTTCCCGCTGCCAATGTTATAGAAATTTCCTTTTTTACCTTTTATTTTTGCAATTGCTTTTTGAATTGACTGCACAACATCATCCACTGAAACAAAATCTCTTGTGTTGGAACCGTTACCAAAAATTACAAGCGGTTTATTGTGTGCAATGCTTTCCATAAATTTTGTAATTACACCAGCATATGCATTTGATTGTCCCTTTCCATATATGTTAAAAAATCGTAACGTAATACAATTCAGATCATATGCATGTGAAAATGCCTGCATGTAGCTTTCAATTGCCAGTTTGCTTGCCCCATAGGGAGATATTGGCACAGTTGGAGAATTTTCAGAAAGCGGTAGATCTTTTAGATTTCCAAATACAGCCGCAGAAGAGGCAGCTATGACATTTGATACTTTATGTGCCACACATGCACGTAATAGATTTACAGTTCCAGTGACATTTACATGATGAATTAGTTCTGGAGATTTGATTGATTTCTGAACGTCAATTTCTGCCGCCAAGTGAATTACCAGATCAGATCCTTTGACAGATTTCGAGAGAGTCTTATAATCTGTTACATCACCTTGTATGATAATGGCACCATTTTTTACAAGATGAGATATTTTTCCTTTGGTGCTGTTTTTAAAATTGTCATATATTGTTACTTTATTTGATTTTAGAAGAGATGCAATCAGATGGCGACCAATGAAACCTGCACCGCCAGTAACAAAAATCTTCATGTCTTTACAGATATCAAAGTGGTAAATAATTTATCCTTTAGACCTCAAGGGAGTCCAATATCTTTGAAATGTCAGTTATTGGTTTTCCATTAGATGCTATCGGTTGTGATGCAGGGGGATTTTCTAAATAATTTGGAATTCTGTCTGCCATTCTTTCGCCATATGGAGCTACAAGCTCATTTTGGTAGAAAATTCCAGTTGGAATCTTGGCATCCCATTCGTTTGATCTGACAAGTGCCTGTGTTAGCTTTTCATTGACTTCTTGCTCAGAACCATAGTGTACTACTGGGTCATATCCAGTATCTTCAAGTTTGTAAATTCGTGGTCTTGATTTCTTTGTTACTTCATCAATGTTATCCAGTCCTGCAAACCAGTCCCTAGTGTTAATGTCATTGTATGTTGGACAGGGTTGCAAAACATCCAAAAATGCAAGACCTTTGTGTTTTACTGCAGATACAATAAGGTCCTTGAGTTGTCTTACGTCATATGCATAGCCTCTTCCCACAAATGTAAAACCACTGGCAATTGCTAGTCCTATCGGATTTACTGCCTGGTTTACGTTCGGGTTTGGCAGAGATTTTGTCTGTTTTCCAAGTTGTAAAGTAGGTGATGCTTGTCCTTTTGTTAAACCATAGACAGCATTATTGAAAATTATGTAGGTCATGTCCACATTTCTTCTTCCTGCAGCAACAAAATGTCCTGCACCTATTCCTAGTCCATCGCCATCTCCACCAGCTGCAACAACTGTCATGTCAGGGTTTGCGAGCTTGGCACCTTGAGCAAATGTCAAAACTCTGCCATGCAAGGTATGAACACCATATACATTTACAAAATGAGAAGTTTTTCCAGAGCAACCTATTCCAGAAAATAATGCAGTTTTGTGTCTTGGAATCTTCATCTCTGTTAATGCCATTTGTATTGCATTTACTATACCAAAGTCTCCACAACCGGCGCACCAATCATTGTGGACTTCGGTCTTAAAATCAGCTAACTTAGGCTCCATATCTCAACACCTGTCTTTTGTCTGCTTTTTTTTCTAGTATTTTTTTAAGAGAATGATAAATTTCTGTGCTTGTCATTGATCTACCAGTATATTTCAAAATGTAATAATCTACTTTCTTGTCCAAATTTTCATTTAATAAAGATCCAAGCTGGGCAGAATGATTTGCTTCTATGTCAATTATTACTTTAGAGTTTTTGAGTAACGATTTAAGATAATCTTTTGGGAAAGGCTGTAGAAGTTTTATTTGAACAAATCCAAGACGGTATCCTTCTTTTTTTAGCATTTCCATTGCATCAAGGATTGGTCCTTTAGTAGAACCCCAACTAACCACGCAAAACTCTGACACCCCAAAGCTTACTACTTGATCTTCCAAAGGGATTGTTTTTAGGGCAAGTTCAAGTTTTGACGCGCGCTTGTCCATCATTTTGACTCTGATTTCAGGATCTTCTGAGATGTGGCCTTGTTCGTCACTTTCGTCTCCCGTATTCCAAAATATACCATTTTCAAGTCCCAGTTTTGAACGTGGGGATACACCATCTTCTGTGAATGCAAATCTCTTGTAATCATCAGAGTCTATTTTTTCAAGCAGTTTTCCTCTGTTTATATCCATCAAGTTTGGATCAAATCTCTTACAGGTTTTCACTGTGCTTGCAAGAAATTTGTCAAGTATATGTATGACTGGCACTTGAAAAAGCTCTGAAAAATTGAAGCACTTTGCAGTGTCATAAAAAATTTCTTCTACTTCTCCTGATGCATAAACAATTTTTGGAAAATCTCCATGTCCTGCATGGATTGCAAACATCAAGTCATCCTGACCATGTCTTGTTGGCAGACCCGTTGAAGGTCCACTTCGCTGATATAATGTCACTACAATTGGAACTTCGTTTATTCCAGCCCATCCGAGTGCTTCTGCCATTAGAGAAAATCCAGGTCCTGATGTACTTGTTGCAGATCTAGTGCCAGTAAGAGATGATCCTATAACCATACCAATTGCAGAAATTTCATCTTCTGTTTGTACTACAAGTGTAGAACCTGGTCTATTGTCTTGCACATCGAAAACTTCGTTTGATTCTAAAAATACACTTTCGTCAGATGCAGGTGTAATTGGATAGTATGATTGGAATCTGCAGCCACAGGCAATTTTGCCAAGACCTGCTGCTTGATGACCTTGAATAAGAAGTGTGTTAGATTCCTTTTGAACAGACGGAAGGACGTATTTGGATTTTGGGAATTTTACTGTCGCAAAATTATATGCATAGTTTGCCGCATGCTTGTTGAGTTCTGCTATTTTTGGTTTGGCAGAAAATATGGATCCTACAGACTCTAGAAGTGTAGTAGGAGGAAGGTCTAGAAATCCAAGTGAAACTGAGACGCATAATACGTTTAACATCCTAAACATGTTCTTTACAGCAGGATTCTGTATCTCATCTGCCAGATTTGATAAAATGTCCTTAAACGAAATTGGGTGTAATTGCACTCCATTATCTTTACAGATATCAAGCAATCCCTGAATTGAGGCAGTTTTATTTTTAGAAGAAAGCAGTTTTGCCAATCGTGACTTGAATGGTTCATCTAATGTGTGTACTTCATCAACTTTTGTCTGTGCAAGATCAGAATCATAAATTATTGCACCATCATGATATACGTCGTCTGCGTGTCGGAATAAAGTTTCAGCATCAAATGCTACAAGCAAAGTTATTCCACTTACATTAGAATGAATTTTTTTGTCCGATACCCTGACTGCGAAATAGCTGTGCTCTCCTTTGATATTAGAGTAAAATTCACGTTTTCCAAATATCTGTAATCCAGTTGCAGCACAAGCTCGTGCAAATATGTTGGCCGCAGATTCCACACCGCTCCCCTGCGGGCCGCCTATAACCCAAGTTATGTCTACTGAATTCACAAAGAATCTTTCCTTGCTTCAAATATTAACAATACTATGCTATTAACCACCAGTAGCTGCGTCAAAAAGTGCACATTCACACTTGTCGCGTTCTCCGCAAAAAGGACAAACACAAATACATTTTTCTAACGAATTTCCACATTGGATGCACAAAGCAAATTCTTCTTGATCCAAGTTGACAGTATTAAGACAAAATATTATAAATGCTTTTTAAAAAATTATATCGCTAGATTCTAGCCTCTTATTCCATAACCTACAAGAACAGAGTAACAACCAAGACCACAATCCTCGCAGATTGGTTTCATAGATTCTTTATCTGCACTACCTATACAACATGGTAGTTTTTCTCGTCCCATGTGATCAACTGAAAGTATTGCCCATGTGGGACAATCAAGTGGGGTAGTACCTCTTCCGCCCCAATTTTTCTTCATTAGTTCTAGCTGGCTTTTTGGGTTAATTACATAATGATCGTCGTATTTGTCTATCATAGCTATGATGTCATCAACAACTTGGTCTCGTTCTGGTCCAAATGGAAGCCAAAGTGGATCCCCTTTCGTAAATGGGGTGTGGAATTGAAAACCAATCTTATTTGTATATTCGTACCATTCCTCTGCTACTTTTTTTACCGTTTTATAATTGAGTGAATTTATGGTCATAGAAATCCAGATGTCTTTCCATGCCTTGTCACCATTTTTTTCAACATAATCAAGGATATTTTTCCTTGTAGATGCGTATGCACCGTTACCGCGTATACTGTCATGAATTTCTTGTGTTCCGTCTACAGATATCCAGTAAAAATAGAGATCATCATATTTTTTTAATGGGTATGTTCCATTTGAAACTATACAAACTCTTTTTGGGAATTCCTTTACAAATAATTCTATGACGTCAGGTCTTAATGTCGGTTCCCCGCCAACCAATGTGATTATGAATACGTGTTGTTTTTTGAATTTCTGTTCGATGATCTCTTTCCATTGTTCTGTTGTCAGTTCTTCGTTTTCTTTTCTGTTCAACCACCAATAACAATGGGTGCAGTGTAAATTACAGACGTTGATTATATCAGCAGAACCATAGAAGGGGCTGCGTTTGTTAAATAACTTGTATGCAGCATATTTCATTCCAATATGAAAATAGCACGGCGACTCCTGTAGAATTTGTTTAAAACCCCTTCCCATAATTTCCATTATCTATACAACATACTATCAACATTGTATCTTAAAACACCTTTTGTTTCAGCATAGGAAACACCAGATCAAACTTAAAGCAGGCTTAATATTGAGAAATATGAAATTGAAGGTTTTACTTACAAGGACACTACCAGATTTTGCAATTTCAGAGCTAAGAAAGCATTATGATATTGAGATTAATCATGGAAAGATCCCCATGCCAAAAAGCAAGTTAATATCAAAAATCAGAAATAAAGATGGCCTCATTTGCTTTCCATATGACACAATCGATGCAGAGGTTATTGATGCAGCAAAGAATCTCAGAGCAATTAGTACTTTTAGTGTAGGATATGATCATATAGACATCAGGCATGCAGCCAAGAAAGGGATCGTATTAGGTTACACACCAGAAGTTTTGACAAGGGCTACAGCTGATCATACTATTGCATTGATCCTGTCTCTGCTCCGTAAAGTAGTGGAAGGAGATCGAATTATTCGTCAAAATAAGTGGAAAGTTATTTTTGGATCCTATGATTTTCTTGGAAGTGATCTTTCTGGAAAGATTATTGGAATTTTCGGCATGGGTAGAATTGGAAAAGCTGTAGCAAAAAGAGCTAAAGGATTTGAAATGGATATTTTGTATTATAATAGACATCGACTAACAAAAAATGAAGAAAAAAATCTTGGAATAAGATATGTCAGCCTCAAGAGATTATTTGAAGAAAGTGACATTGTTAGCATTCATACGCCTTATACAAAAGAAACACATCAAATTATAAATTTACAATTTCTCAAGAGAATGAAAAAAACTGCGGTTTTAATTAATACTGCACGCGGCAAGATCATAAAAGAAAAAGATCTAATTTTTGCATTACAGAAAAAAATTATTGCTGGTGCTGCTTTAGATGTATTTCAGAAAGAACCCATAGGCAAAAATCATCCACTGGTAAGAATGAAAAATGTTGTTCTCACTCCTCACATTGGCAGTTCCACAGAGGAAACAAGAAGAAAAATGGTCGAGATAACTGTCAGAAACATGATACTTTCGCTAACAGGTAAAAATCCAATCTATATTGTCAAGGCATCTTAAAGTTGAATGAGGTCATCGGGATCCATTCGTATACAGTCAGTGCCTACTGCTTTTAATCCTGTAAACTTTATTGTTCCATCAGGAATTTTGCCATCTTTTTGTAATTGCTCCAATTTTTCAAAAAACGTTTGCTTATGTCCTCCACATGCGACTCCCACCATGTATTCATCCTCCTTAGTTTTTATGGAAAGGATGAATTCTGGTGGCATTGGACAATCATGGTTTTTTTCCTTTATTGAACAGTGTTCTGGCAACAATTTGATTTTGATCTATGCAGACAAAATATTAAGTTTGGCTATGATTTCTTCAAAATTCCAAATAGAAGATTTTTTTTGTGTAGCGTTATTCAGCAGTCCTTTTTCCTGAAGTCTTTTCACAACGTATGCAGAATAAGCTGGTGCGCCTGTAGCTCCAGGAGAATTATAGTTCAACACATGAAAGGAATTTACGCCTTCTATCTCTAGAACATCAGGCAAAAACGTACCCTCTGGTGTAATTAGTGGTGTTCTTATTCCTGCAGTGCCTCGTTTGTTGAAAAAATTAGAGCGTATTTTCGGTATGAATTGCTGTACTCTTTCGATCATCACTGTTTTTGAAATAGAGCTCAACCATTCTTTTGATATCAGAGAGATAAAATCTGGATTCAGCAACAGCTTTCTTGCATTACCAGTAACTATTTCAGCAATTTTTGAGAGAGATGTAGATGCTTCGCCTAGATATCCAGAATATGTTTCCGCGCTCATGACAGGCACAGCATTAGGCCCTATCTCGGTAGTACCGTCTGCTCTCCTTATCCAATGTGGATCAAGAAAAGGAAAGTTAGGTAATTTTGCAACAGAATAGACATTTGTTTTCACAAGATCAGCATATTGGTCATCAGCTATCCAATATTCTCCCCTAAAATGAAGATCAGAGTATTCTTCTGCAATTCCAACCATTTTTGCAATATCAAGTGAATTTCCTCCAGCGCAGTTTATTATCAGCTTTGATGTAAGTTCAGTATTGTCCTGAAATTTTATCGTTGATTCCTTTTCCTTGCTGTCTATAGATTTTACATTGTGTTTTAACAAGAATTGAGTCCCGTTTCTTTGTGATTCATCTTTTATCTCACGCGTAAAAGCACCGTAATCTACCCCAACATCAGTTTTACAAAACACCGCAGAGTGACATCTTACGTTGGGCTCTCTTTTTGATACATCGTTGCTATCAAGTAATTCAATGTCATTCTGTGAGATACCATTTTCCGTACCCCATTTCATGTACTTTTCTAGCGTCTTGTGTTGGTTTTCATCTAAAGCCACTTCGAGAGTTCCAACATTTTTCCAAGGTAGTTTTTTCTGCGCTGCCAATGTTTTCCACAAAGCATGTGAAATAAAAGCAGATTTTGCCAAGATCTTCTTTTTTACAGGATCTAAATAGAATGGAGAATGTAATACGCCAGTGTTTCTGCTACTTGCATGCATTGCAACCTCAGGTTCTTTTTCAATCACACAAATTTTTGCATTATAAAGGCTTGATATCCAGTATGATATAGAAGTGCCAAGTATCCCACCTCCAATTATAGCAACATCATATTTTGCCATCACCTATGAATTAGAATGAGATCTTTAAGAGATTATCAAAAAAGGCGCCGGGAGAGAGATTTGAACTCTCGAACCCTTGCGAGTACGCGCTTTATGGTAGATATTTCCAGGCGCGCGCCCTACCAGGCTAGGCGACCCCGGCAGTCAATTTCGCCATTGTCGTTGTAAAATCTACTATATATTACGGTATTTGGGTTTGTAGTAACTTTGTCTTCCCCATCTGTAATCCGTACCGTTTAGATACAAAGATCATCCGGACAAGTTCTACTTAATTATTAAATATTAAATCGCGATTTGCTCTCATGTGATCAAAAAAAGCATATTTTTTGTCATATTTACGATCTTAATTTTCAGTCTCAACTCCAATTTTGCCTTAGCTGAGGAAGAGCAAGACGAACCAATAGGAGATATAATAATTTCTACAGACAAGCCTGCATACGTTCCTGAAGAAACCATTGTAATCTCAGGCGAAATCACTAAAAGAAAAATGCCGCTCATAGCTATCAAGGTATTTGATCCAGAAGACAACATACTTGGAGGATACAATGTTGAGCTTGATGAAAATAATTATTTTTCAAAAACAGTTAAGGCTGACATCCCATTTTATGAAAAACCTGGGATATACACAGTAATAGCAGAATATGGTAAGATCAAATCTGAAATAATTTTTGAAATTGAAAATGATCTATTTGTAGAAGAGGAGATCTTGGAGGCTGAAGACATTCTTGAATCGGATGAAATCTTGGTAGAGGAAGTGAAACCACAAATTACATTATTTAAAACTGATAAAGAAACATATCAAGACGGAGATTTAATTTCAATTACAGGGAAAGTATCAAAAAATTCTCTTCCACAAGTAACCATTACTATTTTCGATCAATTTGACATTCCTACTGGTATTTATCTTGCTACAGTGAATCCAGACCTAACCTTTTCTACCTCATTTTTGGCTAAATACAATACGAATTTCAAAGTTATTGGGCAATATACTGTAACTGCCCAATATGGAGAGCTGGAAACCAAACAAATTCTCACCATAGAGTTTGTTGAGAAGGGAAGCCTATCAGAATCCACAGGTTCAGCACCAGAAATCGAAGAGCCAACAACAGATTCTTTTCTGTTTTCAGAGTCAGATCTGCAACACTTGGCATCTTGGTATTACTTAGGCAGTACAGATGATGATTTGGTGCTGTTTTTTGAAGATCTAGCAAAAAAAGATTTGTTAAATTCTGACACAAATACTGTAATATCCAAAAATCTTTTGTCAAAGTGGATCAGGGCCAACAATTTACCAATAGGTTCCATGATCAGTGATTTGTTTGAAGGAAATATTTCTGAAGAGAGATTTATCTTATTAATTGAAAATTCACTAAATGATTACATAGATACATCATCAAACACAGTTTCACCACCACAACAAAAACCCATTTCAGAAATAAAAAAACCTGAAAATACAAATCCAAAAAAATCTGAGGACACACCTACAGAAGCTAAAAATGAATTACCATTAGAGCCAGAGGAAGAAAAGATAACATATTTTTACAGTAACGTGAATTGTGAGAAAAAAACATACGAGGACGTAATTTCGCAATACAACAGCCCAGGACCAGCGCTTGCACATCTTTGTAAATACGAAGACGCGATCTTGCATTATGAAAGAACCCTAGAACATGAACCAGAAAATATTCATGCACTAACTAACACGGGTTCAGCTCTAGCAAATCTTGGAAGATATGATGACGCTTTGTTGTATTATGATAAAGTTCTAGAAATAGATCCAAACAATTTAGCTGCCTTACACAACAAGGGAAATGTGCTTGCAGATCTTGGAAATTTTCAAGAGGCAATATCATACTATGATCAAGTACTAAAGACAAATCCACACTATTTACCAACACTAGAAAATAGAGAAAAGGCATCTACATCGCTAACGGTATTTACAACTAATGAAGAACCGCACATGCAATCAATCTCACATCACGTTACAGAGGACAACGAACAGGATTCTATTAGTGAAACTAACTCAGACATAGTAAAACAATTTGCAAGTGCGCTTTCTTCCATAGGAACCTCACTGCTAGCCTTATTTGGTGGATAAATAATTATTTCAAAATGTTTATTGAAAGAGATTTTTTCAATACATTTTCTCCACTAGAAATTGTGCTTGAGACAATCTTGTAGCGTCCTTCAATTATCTTGTCACCGTCAGACTTTGTTTGATCCCACACGAATGTTTTTTCTTCGTTTGGTTGAAGTATCGATATTGTCTGAATAGAAGGAGGAGAATACAAAATTCTCCCATCCAGCCCGACAATTTTTAGGCCATAAGAAGAATCAGAAAAAGTCAGAGGAACAGTACCAGAGTTTATTATTTTAATTGTCACTGCTTCTCCTAGTTCAAAGTTTGTCTTTTCAGTCATAATAGAAAGTGATGGACCGTCAACATAAACAATGACTGGAACTTGATTGGCAATATTTGCCAAGAAAAGTCCAAGTACTACTGCTCCAGTAATACCAGCACAGAGTCCGATGATAGCACCTTTGGGAACCAACTATGAAAATTAATTTTGTTTCCTTTTTATTTGTTAACTATTGTTTTTGAGCGCCAATTTTTTGGATAAGTGTTTGGCGCCATGATGATTCTTCTTGTTTGAAAAGCAAATCCTTTTGTGTTTTCTATGATTTCAGATTCTGATAGAATCGCTTCTCCAAGAGCGACTATTTCTCCTTTCTGTGTGTATATTCCGACATAATCTCCTTTTTTGATGTTTGGTGAAATTTCTAAAATTCCAGGTATTGCAAGCTGTGCACCATGACATAATGCATCTACTGCTGAATCTCGAATTACAACTGATTTTATTTCACTTAGGGCGTATTCGATTGGCATAATTATCCGTAAGATTTTAGAATCATCTCCTTTTTCTTTCCATAATGCATATGCATCTACAAGATCATGCATCTTCACAAGATTAGAATCCTCACTAAAATGTCCAACACGTGTTCGTCTCAATTCGATCATTGTTGCCCCAGGACCCAATATTTCTCCCATATCATAGAAGATTTTTCTAATGTATGTTCCAGCTTCACATAGTATTCTCAAAAGCAAGAGCCTTTCTTTCTGCTCAATGACTTCAATTTCATAGATGTTTCTGATTCTAGTTTGACGTGAAACAGATGAACGTTGAGGCGGTTTTTGATGAATTTTTCCTTTGAATTGACTCAATACAGAATCAAGTTTTTCACTTGAAGGCAGGGTATGTAATCTTCCAAGTGCATGGTATTCCTTTGGTCCAAGCAACAAGACAGACAAAGCCTTTGTTGCTTCACCAAACCCAATTGGCAAGAGCCCAGAAACAGGAGGATCAAGTGTTCCGCTATGCCCAGCTTTCTGAATGTTAAAGATTTTTTTCACCCAAGCCACGGTTTCGTGGCTTGTTGGACCATTTGGCTTATCCAGAAGTATCAATCCATAGTTTAGAAGCTGATCTACTGATCTTTTGTCATAATACGTACCATGTTCTTCGTTTGTGATATCCTGATCTATTACTTTGAGATTTTGAAGCTGCTTTAGTTTCATAATAATTTTCTTACCACTGATTTTGCTACTAAAAGTACTTCATCTGCTCCAAGATCATCAGTATCTATTATTTTATCAAAAACGGAGAGATTTTCTCCAAAATCAAAGCCGTATAATTTTTTGTAGATCATTTTATTTTCATCATATCTTTTTTTCACAATTGCAAGTGCGTCTTTTGCAGAAAGATTGTCTCTCGTAGTCATCCTTTTTGCGCTATTTTCTTGGGTTCCAGCAAGCCATATCTTTATTCCATCTTTAACAAGCCATGGAAGTGTATAGCTGGTTATGACAACACCGCCTTTTGAAAACAATTCCTTGAGTTTATTATCTACTTTTTTGTCAAATTCTGGATTGGTTTTCCTTTGATTCAAAAATTTCATTCCGTCTGGTCTGTCCCACCAATCATCGCCTTCAGTTTGAAATCCTTCTTCTTGTGCTAAATCTTTCAGCACATCTCCACCGCTAAGATATTTCATGTTAAATTCTTTTGCCAGTCCTTTTGCTACGGTGGTCTTTCCAATTGCTGGCGGACCGGAAATTATTACTGACTTTGGCAACTCAATTTTGATCCATTGTAGTTTTGGTGACTCGCATTATTATGCCGCTAAAAGCTATGGATGCAAGAAAATACCAAGCCCAAAAGTACACTTCATTTTCATGTTTACATATGTTTGGAGTTGCGGCTACTTTTTCTGCAGTGCACGTGAGCTGGAAAAAGTCTACTGGTACAAAATTAAGAGACATTGGAGATATTGCCACAGTGTATGCAAATAGAGGAGGAAGTACAAAATAAAAAATCAACATCAAAGGAATGAATGTGATCATCATTGGTCTCATATTCATCTGCATAAGCTCCATGTTCATTTTGTTCATGTAAGCAGATTTTTTATTTAATTCATTTATCTTGTCTTGATCTTTAGCCTTAAATGCGGCCATTCTTTCTTTTTGCCAAGATCGTGTTTCTTTCATTAGTCTTTTGAGTTTACCTTGGTCTACCATTTTTCTTCTTATCAGGGCATTAAACAAATTGAGGCAAATAGCAATACCAACAATTCCAAATGCCGATGGAATCATTCCTTTTATTATAGGATCAGCACTTCCGAGTGGGCCACTGGTAAGTCCAGGAATTTGCAGTAAGATTGAATCCAAAAATGCAAAAATAAAATTAGCTTCCATTGTTATACCCCATTGCGCTTACAATTGCTTTAGCAACTTCATCAATCTTTCCTTCAGTGTTTAATACCATCTTTATTGGTGAACCGCATAAAATTGAACATGTAGAAAGCATAGCACTTGTCACATCAAGTTCCTTTTTAATTGCATCAATTGAAACAATATCACGGTCTCGCGTAGTATCTTTCATTCTTCGGTTATAGATTTCCTCAGGTCTTGCAGTGATCATGATAAAGCTATCAGGTTTTAAAATGTCCAAGACATTATGTGGTAGCCCAGGGTAAAATCCTTCTTTTGTAGCAATGAATGCGTGGGTGTCTACTATTATAACATCATCAGAAAGTGAAGCAATTTTTTTGGCTGCCATGGATTGAAGCTTTTTTTGTTCAGGCACAGAGAGTTTACGCAAGTCATCTCTACTTTTTATTCCATTTTTCTTTGCTTCATCAAACATGACAGTACCAAAAATAGAAACACTGGTACTGATCTTTTTTGCTTGTAATATTTCTACAACTTTGGATACTAGCGTTGTCTTTCCTACTCCAGGAATTCCAACAATTATTACAGTCTTACTTTCTGCCAAGCAATGCACCAAGCCTTGGCATTACTGTTTCTACTTGTTCTCGAACTAGCAAGTTATAATAATTAATCAGAATGTCTACCGTAAGCAATATTCCAATTCCAGAACCAAATACACCCAAAACGTCAGATACACCAGCTAATCCGCCAAGAATCATAGAACCAAGTATTGTAACAGATGGAATGTATTTCTGCAGTATGTTTTCTACGGGTTGATTCGAACGTCTGAATCCTGGTACTTGTACATCTGCATCAAGAAGGTTTTGTGCAGCTTTTTTAGCAGATAGACCACCAAGCTCTACCCAGAGTCTTCCAAACAATACTACGATTCCTATCATGAATAAGACATAGAGTACTGCTCTTAGAGGATCTAATACTGCAATATCCAGTCCTCTTGGCGGTGTAATGTAGTATAATATGCCACCTATTGGAGTAGAAGGGCTAGTCGGATCAAACTGACCTATGAAATTCATGAAGACATTGTTATTACGAGGATTATAGTTTGCCCAGAGTAGCTGCCCAACAAACACTGCGTTTGCAGTAAGTGCAGATGCTAAAATTACTGGGATGTTTGACACATACATCAATTTGATTGGATAAACTGCAGAGAATCCTCTATACTTTGTAGAGACAATAGGAATTTCAATTTTTATTCCTTGAGTATAAACAAGGATCAACAGAATGCCTCCTGTCAGAAATAATCCAAAGATACTTGGTAATTGATTAGCTCTGAAAAATAAATCAAACAAATTACCTCCATTTGCAAGCGAATTTCCAATATTTACGATTACACCTGTTAGACCACCATCTCCTGCAGAAATTGGACTAAACATGCTCCACATTATTTGTTGGGCTACACCTGCTGCAATAAAGAGACTTATTCCACTTCCCAATCCCCATCCTTTCTGAATCAGTTCATCTAAGAACATTATGATTATAGAAGCCCCGATAAGCTGACCTATCAGAATGTAACCCATTTCAGGCGATGGCAGTCTTGGTCCATAAACAGACATTCCATATAGTGCAGACTCGGCAACAATTACAATAAATGTGACCATTTTAGTTGCAGTTTGAAACATCTCTCTGTCTTCTGGTTTCTTAAAATCAAGATGAAAAATTTCAGAACCTTTCAGAAGCTGCATTAAAAGTCCAGCAGTCACTATAGGTCCAATTCCAAGTTCAACCAGCGTTCCTTGTTGAGATGCAAAGATTACTCTTGCAAATGCAAGAAAATCAAATTCTGGAGTCGTTGCCCCATACAGAGGAGTTTGGGACATTATCATGTATATGAAAAGAGCTAAACCACACCACATCAGACGCACCTGCAAAGAAAGTTTCTTTTTGGGTTTTGGTACCTGTGGGATGTAGACTTCGGCTTTTTGTACTATTTTTCTTAAAATACCAGTTGGTGTTCCTTCTTCACTCATGCCTCTGCTAGCACCTCGCCCCCAGCTTGTTTTATTTTTTCTTCTGCAGTGGCAGAGAATCTTTCAACTTTGATAGTGTAAGCATTCTTGGTCTGGCCTCCACCTAGAAGCTTATCATAACCAAGTTCTGTAAGATCTATTACCTTTTTTCCACCTTCTTGCTTTCCAAATTTAGCAAAGAAGGCATCGAGATCTCTTACACTAATCCATTTTCTCACAAGGTTTGGGTGCGGTGGGTGAGTAGAGTCATGACCAAAATGATTTGGATCTGTTAGAAGCATCTTAATGAAATGGTGTTTGTGCATGCCGGATCTGCCAAGACCACCTTTGTGACCACTTGCTCTATGTTGACCAATTTGTCCCCATCCATGGTTTCGTCCACCTCTAAATTTTCTTGTCTTTCTCAATCTTGTTGCCATTTTATATCATGTGCCTCACTTGTGCAAGCAGTTCTTTGTGACTACCCAAGATTCCACCTTCTCCATACATCTTCTTTGTGTTTCGCTTGAAACCGTGTCTTGGAGGTGACAATGCAAACCAAGGTTTTAGTGGCTTTAATTTTGATAATGTAGCAGTTCCATCTACTAGAGATTTTGCAAGCTCGTCAGTGTTTTTGAATCCAAGTTTAGTAATATCTTCAGTTGTAATTTTTTTATAATCACCTTTACGTGCCTTTTTTTCTAAAAGCTCTTTGGTAGTTGGTATGTCAAGTTCCTGCCAAGACACATAGTGCTTTATCTTATCTAGCATTCCTTTTGTGTTGTCTTTTGATGGAATTATCGTAGCTCTGAATTTTTTGTCTAAATGTAAAAGATCAAGCGTGGTATTTGCCCAATGCGGAACGTTTACTGTTCCTCGCATTCGCACAACCAAGAAGGAATTTGCCATTATCAATCAACCTTGACTAAATGTCTGTCTAAGACAGTTTAGAACAGCCCTAGATGTAGAAGTCATTGTATTTGTAGAACCTTTACTCTTTGTCCACACATCTTTTAGTCCTGCAAGTTTCAGAAGGTTTCTAATGTTTCCTCCAGCAACCAGTCCGAGACCTCTTGGTCCTGGAATAATTTCAACTGTTACGCTCCCTCCTCTGCCTCTTACTTTGAATGGAACAGAGTGTGGTTTATCGCATCTGCATTCCCAGCTTCCACAACCTAGTTTTACTGGACTGACAGCAAGATATGCAGCGTTTGTAGCCTTTTCAATCGCAATTCTCATTTGTTTTGATTTTCCTTGACCTATTCCAAGCCATCCACTTTCATCACCAGCTGCAACAAGTGCTTTGAATCGAGTATATTCACCGTTAGTAGTTTGCTTTTGTACAATGCCGACATCAATTACTTCAGTTTTAATTCCTGGTAAAAGTTTCTTAATTATTCCTGCTTCTTGTATTCTGTAACCGTTTTCGTAAATTTCTTTCATTGTTGTAATCTTTCCAGAATTTACCATTGTGCCAAGCTTTGTTCTTGGGATCCACAGTTCTTCTTGTTCTTTTCTTTCACGTCGAACTCTTTGTTCTGTTTGACTCATTTAGTTTTGACCTCTCCATCTATAGCAGATTTTATTTTGTTAATATCATTTGCAACTTTGAGATGTTTACCAGTTAATCTTTCTTCATCTGGGAAAGTTTCTTTGTCTGCTGGAACTTGTAGACCTGCATCAATTACACCTTTTAGTGCTGCAGCCATTCTTTGCGTATATCTTCTTGTTCCACTATAAAGAACAGCATCTTTTGTTCCTTTTGTAAGTGCTTTTTTTCCTGCCATATACCCAGTAAGATATGCAGCTGGTATGCTTTTTCGTGAACCCTTCCAGCCCTTGTTCAAAAGAGATCTAGAATGTGCAGATGCTAGTACTTTGTCTCCAGCCATTTCTGGTTTATGGACTTGGACCAGAGTGTTTTCACTAGAAATTTGTACTGTGATAAAGTCTCTCCTACCCATGAGAAGATGTTTCCTTTTTCTGTAGTTTGTCTTCTCTTCCCTTAATCTGCGTAATATTTGCGAATATCCCAATATACTATACCTCTTTTACAAAAAATTTCGGTAAAGCTCTTATAAACGTTAGACTCGGAGCAGTGCAATCATCAGAGCTTTTTGAGCATGTAATCGGTTTTCAGCTTCATCCCACACAGCTGATTGAGATCCATCTATTACTGAGCTTGTCACTTCCTGTCCTCTTTTTGCTGGGAGACAATGCAGAAAGATTGCATTAGATTTTGCTTTTTTCATCAAAGATGAATTCACCTGAAACTTTGGCAAAAAGTCTTTTGTCCTATCAGTTGCTTGATGATGAATAGACACGAATGTATCAGTTACTACAACGTCAGCATCTTTTACAGCTACTTGTGGATCATGCAACAATTCTAAATCAACCAAATTTTTTGATTCTTTTATGATCTTGCTGTCTGGTTCATATCCTTTTGGAGTTGCAATAGAAATATCAATTCCTGTTTTTGCACATCCATAAATCATAGAGTTGCAGACGTTATTTCCGTCTCCAATCCATGCAAGTTTTAGACCAGCAAGTTTTTTCTTTTTTTCTTTTATTGTCATAAGGTCTGCCAGTATTTGGCAAGGATGAAAAGAATCTGACAGTCCATTTATCACAGGAACTGTGGCACTTTTTGCTAGCATTTCTACTTCCTCGTGCGAATATACACGTGCCATTATGATATCCACGTACCTAGAGAGTGTCTTTGATGTATCTTCGATTGTTTCTCCGCGCGCAAGTTGCAAGTCATCTGAAGATAGACTTAATGCATGACCACCAAGCTGAAACATTCCTGTTTCAAAGCTTACACGTGTACGTGTTGATGGTTTTTGAAATATCATTGCAAGGGTCTTGTTCTTCAGGAGAGGCTTGTATATACCAGCTTTGAGTTCTTTTTTCAATTTTATGGCATTATCAATGATGCCTTCAATTTCCTTTTTATCAAGCTCGTTTAATGTTAGAAGATTTTTTGTTTTGAGTTTCATTTTCTTCCCCAACCAAATAGAGAATGCTTCTTTTTATCTTTAGCATCTTCTTGATCTACACTGCCAGATTGTTCCTCTTCAGGTTTTGGTCTGCCTTGTGAGATCCACTTTCTGATTTTTGCAGCTAATTCTACTGCCTCTTTATCAGTTTCCGGTGGTGGTACATCATACATCTTTGAATATTTTTCAATGTCCTTTGTTGCAATGTTTGCAAATGGATCATCATTGTCTATTTCAACAACCTCAGGTTTTGATTCTGGTTTTTGTGTAGGTTGTGATTCTATTCTAATCTCTTTCTTAATTTCTGGTGTTGGTACTTGTTGTTCTGGTTTCAATTCAGATGGCTTTTCATCTTTAGAGTTCTTTGTCTGTGGAATTTGAATTTCTGGCATTGATTCCTGTGTTGCTTCTCCAAAGATTGTTTCTAAAAATGATTCTTTGTCAAACACCTTCAAGTCCTTGTATTCCTGACCTACTCCAAGATACAGAATTGGTGCAGATGTGACCTTTACTATAGAAATAGCTGCACCGCCTCGTGCATCGGCATCACTTTTGGTAAGAATGGCAGCATCAAAGTTTGTGTATTGATGAAATTCTCGTGCTTGGTTCACCGTATCATTGCCAGCAAGTGAATCTCCAACAAAAATTTTCAAATCAGGATTTACGACTTTGTTGATTTTTGAGATCTGGTCCATGAGGTTCTTGCTTGTCTGCATCCTGCCTGCAGTATCAATTAGGATACAATCTATTTTGTGCGACTTGGCATACAATACTGCGTCACGTGCTACGGCAGCAGGATCAGAGCCATAGTTTTGTGCTATGATTTTTAGATTAAGCCTCTTTGCGTGTTCGCTAAGCTGTTCAATTGCCCCTGCCCTATAGGTATCAGCTGCTGCAATAGCTACAGAAAATTTATTTTCACGTAAAAGATTTGCAAATTTAGCCAGTGTTGTAGTCTTTCCAGTTCCGTTTATTCCCAAAAACAAAATCAGATAAGGGTCCCCGGTTTCATTTTTCTTTTTTATGTTTTGTAATATGTCAATTTGCCCAGCTGCATCAAACATGTTAGAAACGTTTTCTCGCAGGGCTT
>DATIDL010000142.1:0-2681 GCA_035456305.1 Nitrosopumilaceae archaeon | reverse complement strand
ATCACTTATTTCATTGCCAAGTGGTCCTGTTGAAATTAACTATGTGTTTGGTGTCTTAGGAACATCTCAGACTGCTACACTTGCTATTGAAAAAGCACAAGATCTAATTGATAAAATTAATTCTGAAGGAATTGAAACACCGCAAGCTTCAGTAAAGCTTGCAGAAGCAATTTCCGCATTTGATCAGGGCAAATATTCTAGTGCAGAAATTCTAGCAAATGAAGCAAAGAACACTGCTACTAAAGAACAACAGGATGCTCTCTTAACACCAGACTCTAATCCCAATACCCTAACTGCGCTAGGTAACACCATTGTAGGAATAGCAGCAACTGTAGGTACAGTAGCAGGAGCTGTAATCGCAGTCGCATTTTTGATTAAACGTTCCAAATCTGCAATCAAAAAAGCAGAACTCCTACCTAAGAACGGCAAATACGTAACACCTGATAAAGAAACCATATTCAGACTTAAACCTGAACTACGACAAGAGGACAAGGAAATAGTTACATTCATCTCTGAAAATGGGGGTCAAGTATATGAAAGTGAATTACGCAAAAAGTTCCTTCTTCCACGTACGACTACATGGCGTGCAGTAAAACGTCTTGAAAGGGAAGGAATTGTAGAAATAGAGAAGATTGATCAGCAAAATCTGATAAAATTGCGACAAATAGCGGGGGAGAATCAAGAATGAAAACATTAACACTTGTTCTACTTGCACTAGTTGGAAGTATGATTATTATTCCAATCCAAGTTTATGCTGATTCACAGCTTGATTCGTTACTCAAAATAGCAAACCAAGCTAGAGATAACATAAAGATCAGATTATCACAACTTACAACTGTACCTGGTGAAATTGCTAAACTCTATGAACAAGGTTCCGCAGAGACAGATGCACTTGCAAAATCAGTTTTACAGGCAGATATTGTTGCTTCAAAACAACACTTTCTTTCTGCAATGAAATTATTCAAGGAGGCAAGCGATAAGATATCATCCTCTAGTCCTGAAGTAGTTGGGGAACCACTACCTGCAACAGACGCATCCAGATTAAAAAATACAATCATCAGAATAGAAAAATCGGCAGAGAAACTTAAGGCAGTTGCGACTAGGAACAACATCCAGATTAATTTCACGGAATTTGATAATCTGATACAAATTGCAAAACAAAACTTAGATGCTAACAATGTAGATGAGGTAGATAAAACACTCAAAGCAGCAAATCAGTTTATACTGGATGTACATAACTCAATTTCAGCCGCAGCTAAACAAAAAACATCAGACAGAGCCAAAGACTTTGCCACAAAACAGATCAACAGAATCAATGCTATCATAAAACAACTTGAGATAAAACTAGACAATTTGGATAAAGAATCACAAAATGATGATTCTAGAATCAAAACAAAAGCTGCAAGAGATATGATTGTGGAACTAAAACAACTTGTCTTGGATGGCAAGCTTGAAGAGGCACTGCAAAAAATAAAACCAATAAACGAAATTATCGCAAGCATAAGAATTTCTACTACGGATGATACAAGTAACACTACAGAAACTGAGAATGCAAATAAAGTTGCAAAAGTTGATCCAACACTAGAAAGAGTAAAAGCAAAAATTCAAACTCAAGAGGAACAACTAAACACTCTATCTGAAAGTGCAAGTGATAATGACATTGCTACCAAATGGATTACTCGTGCATTATCACTTCTTGAAAACGCAAAGCTTCAGCTTGACAAATCTCCAGAAAAAGCTATGAACACATTAAACGAAATTGATAAAATTATTCGCATGGTACAAAGACTAACAGCCTAAGCAACCGCCTAAATTTTTATAAAAATTACTTCTAGTATAACAAAAACCTATACATAAACTTCATATACGTTTTTCATGGCTAGACCCACATGGCTTCTAAACAAATCACAATTGGTATTGGAATACCTATGATTGTAGTTGGCGCAATATTGGCAACATTACTTGCCCCTACTCAAATCGGCATTGAAAGTACAATAGAATTTATTGGTAGTCTTATTGGAATACTTGGTGTCATAATCTTCATTGCAGGATTGTTTGCCCCAAAAACTCCTCAAATTGTAACTTAGATCTTTATTATTCCAACAGAAACAAGGTATTGAATACTTGCTACAAAACTTTTATCTGATATTTTGTCATCAGACCACCACCCTGCACTAACTTTGACCCATGATGGAATTTTAACAGAATCTGTTGCTGACAGCTTGGCTTCAGGAATGTTGATTATTTTTTGTTTTATCAAATATTGTATGCCATATGCAAAGTCAGAATCTTGGATTTTGTCTTCTGCCCACCATCGTGCATTGTTTTTGATCCAGCTTGGTATCACAATGTCCTCAGGCGCATCATAAGGTGCAAATTTTTGAACATTGTTATTTGCTCTATCTACTACATACACATTTTTTTTGGAATCTACTGCTATTCCAACCGGTTCCTTGAACTGTCCTGGTCCACTTCCGAAAGTACCCCAACTAACTAGAAATTTTCCTTGTGAATCAAATTTCTGTACTCTGTTGTTACCTGTATCTGTAACGTAGAGATTTCCATCAGAATCTATTGTCATAGAGTCTGGCTTGTTGAACTGGCCTTCTTTCCACCCTGTCGCTCCAAATGACTTGAGAAATGTACCTATACTACTATACTGCAAAACCTTATTTTCGTTA
>DATIDL010000141.1:0-2272 GCA_035456305.1 Nitrosopumilaceae archaeon | reverse complement strand
ACTGATCATTCTTGCAAGCAAATCTTTTGGTGCTGATGTAGTATGTGTCACTATGAGATCTTGGATTTGTTGTTCATCCAATCCCCAGAATTTGCCACGCAAAATGCTAAGCAAATTGTAAAAGTCAACATCCATTCCAATGAGATGTACAAGATCATGTTCTCCAGAAGATTTTAGTGCACTGTCCAAGTGTTTATAGAAAATTTTATCCAAGTACGTATCAAACACTTGCAGATTCTTTTTTTCATTGTACAACGCAACAGCCTTCGCAGTTTCTTCACCAAACTCACTTGTAGAAAGAGTTGAAACTGCTTCTTCGACATCTTTTGCAACAAGAGCTTTTACAACCACATCACGTCTACCTATCAATTCTTCTGCATGCAAATTCACATAAGGCTCAATTTCCTCATACGATTTTCCTAACACTTTGCCCTTGAAGATTAATTTCAAATTCCAGATCAAAAACTTGAGATAGTATGCATTTAGAACTTCAGAACCACCACCCATTGATTTTGCAAGTGAATAATGCATATCCGCAAGATGACTTCTAAGTGCAGATTCTATCTTTTCAGACGTGATTGGTTTTGTAAGTTTTGCAACTGCGTTAACATAAACTGTACTCTTTATTCGTGTTACAAGTTCGTCTAGATTTCTAGATTCAGCTAATGTCTGAAGCTCACCTTTTGAAAGTAACCTTCCACGTGCACTAAAGGACTTGACAGAGCCAAATATTTTTTGAGGAGCCCCTACACCCATTTTGATACAGCTCCTCTGGATAGGAATTTTAATGTTTGGGGGTTAGCTGACATTTTTAAGAAATTCAATTACCGTCTTCTTATCAGGATCTGGTAAAGTAGAAAATCCTTCTAAAAGTTCTTTGTGGACTGTTATGATTTTGTCACGTGTATTTTTCAAACTGTTCATATCAAATGGAATAAGATCATCCACTTTTCCATTTCCATATGCTTCTATGTATTTTTCAAGTAAAGAAAAAACAAAACTTGGCGCTACATTCAACAGTGTCAGAATAACCTTTTTGAATTCCTTGTCTTTGGTGTTAGAATTTTCAAGAAATTTAATCATGATCTCCACTCGTGTCTTTTTTAGTTCATCAAGGGATGCAGCAACAAGCATGCCTTGTTCAGTAAGTTGATAGTGTGGCACTCCATGTTCTTGTAATGCCTTTGGACCACGCTTTAGTGGTAATCTACCTGCTTCTTCCACTATTCCTAATGGAAGTAGAATTTCATCTAAATCTCTAAAGATGCCAGAATACAGGTTTTGCCATACAGTACCATTTTTCTCAGCAATCTTGTGAGCTATGGCCGTCCTAGTTTTCATTGCAGGACTTGATTCTGTAGCAAGATGTGTTATGATTGATCTCTGGCGTAAAGCCTCTCCAGTAAGCTCTTCTCTTTTAGTTTTAAAAGTCTCAAAGACAGACAATCTTGGGGCTGTTTCCCTCTTCATTCATCATATTTAATGTAACATAAATTTAAACTATTATGATATTATGGTTTTTTATTTAAATATGCTAATTTACCCTTTTAATGTAAACAAAATCTCAATGCTTATATAATTTACGGCGGTTTTTTTCTCAATGGTTACGAAGAATCGCAGCTTAGCATTATTGCTAGTTGCAGCAGTTGCCGTGACCTCTGTAGCAGCAATTGGGCAAGCGTTTGCTCAATCAGTTACAGATACTGAAGGTGGACTGATCTACACAGGAAACGCCAACGAATGTTGGATGGATAGTGACGGAGACGGAGTAATGGATACAGCTTGTGCCGTAGATTCTGGACATACAGCTTGGATGCTTACAGCATCAGCACTTGTCCTGTTTATGACACCAGGTGTAGCATTCTTCTATGGTGGTCTTGCAAGATCAAAGAACGCAGTCAATACAATTGGTATGACATTCATAGTAATTGGATTGATTTCAGTTCAATGGGTTTTGTGGGGATATTCCATAGCATTTGGACCTATAGACAATGATGCAAACATGTTTGCAGGTTCATTTGAATATGCAGGTCTCAATCACGTTTCACATTTAGCTCCGCTTGGAGCACCTGCAGATGATGGAACTTGTCTGACAGATGCATCATGTGGAAGCGATGTTTGGAACGGTTTGGTTCCGCATCAACTCTGGATGGCATTCCAAATGACGTTCGGTATCATCACACCAGCACTAATCATTGGTGGACTCATTGACAGAATGAAATTCAGCGCGTTGTTGGTTTTCATACTTCTCTGGGCATCATTTGTATACGAT
>DATIDL010000140.1:0-13568 GCA_035456305.1 Nitrosopumilaceae archaeon | reverse complement strand
ACATACTTCAAGATGGATTGGGTCATGTATTTGTAGAAATCTCACTTAATTTTTCATATGGTGGAATTAGTGAAAAGATCCTGCTTTATGCTAACGAGTCCATTGAGTTCTTTGAATCTCTCGCAGCCACTTCGATGCTAGCTCTTTCGTCTCCTCATTCTGAGTATGGAAGATCCAACGTCTTCATGATTCAACTTCCAAAACCCGAAAGGGCTGTAAACGCACTAGAAGTCATAAAAAATGGCTTAAAGAAATAATCTATGCGGTTGCCGGGATTTGAACCCGGGTCGCGGAATTGGCAATCCCGCATATTAACCAAGCTGTACTACAACCGCTTAAACGATTTAGAAAATTTTAGTCTATTAAAGCGTACTGGTTAGCAACACTACTTTTAATCTTGTTTTATCTAGACAAACCATGGATCCAAAATTAGAAGAAAAAATTAATCAGAAAATTAAAGAGGTAGCAGAAAACTCTGATGAAATTTTCAAAATAATAAATTCCCTTGAAAAGCTAAGAACTCATTCCGATTCCTTTGGTTATGGTATAGTGATTGGCAGACTATACAATTCATTTTATTATCAATGTAGGAGAATTCTAAAGCGTAATCCTACTGAAGAGGAGTTTATGGAATTTCTAAGTATTCTAAATAAAAGACAGACAGAAATTCGTGATACGCTAAAACTAGGCTAATGCAGCCTTTAGCGGTATTACCTTAATTGTAGGTGTCATGGGTAATTTTACGGCAGCTCCATGTAATGCCTTTTTTGCAACTTCAAGATGCTCCTTTTTTACACAAGCTTCCATGATGCATTGACCTCTATCAACACGAGCAGCCAAACTCACGGCTTTACCAAAAGCACCTCTCATACCCTCTTGAAGTCTGTCTGCTCCAGCAGTTGCAATCATTTTGTTTTCTCTAAGTAGGATGTGTGGATATACTCGCAGAATGGAAAAATAACCTGTTTCCCCTGCTACTGTTTCTATTGCTTTGTTAGCTGATAATCTTGCAGATTCTATTGCCATGTGTCTGATCTGAACCTTCTCGCTTGAACAAAGCTGGACACAATAATCATAATCGTCTCTCTTTCCACTAGAAAATTTGGCAATTTTTATTTGAGGCTTGCCTTTGATGTACTTCTTTCTTGTGTACGGTTGACCGTTTCCGATGCGATAATTTGCGCCATGCATAATAACTCAGTCTGCTTATCTAAAACCCATATTTTAACCGTGAGATTTTTATGAAATTTTTTTATTCATGCTACAATTTTTTGATGATAGTGTAGATATGGATCTTAGTCTTAACTAGCCTAGGAAATATTGAACGTAATGTTATATTGTATTGCCTTCTAGTTGGAGTCAGCATGTCTGATATTGAATTTAAAGTTGAAGGTGTGTTGTTAAAAGATCATGTATTGATTTCAGATAAAAACATGCAGCACAGTCTAGAACAAAAAGGATTTGGAGAAATTGTAAAGAAAAAATTTCTTCTAAAACCATTTGAATCATTATATCTGTTGTACACTGATAAACTCAAACTTACAAGGGGAACTCAACAAATTCCTTTTGATTTTATGATGCAAGAATGTATCAAATTTGATAATGATATTCTTACAAAATTCTTGATTTACCGTGATTTGCGAACAAGGGGCTATATTGCAAAGGATGGTTTTGGTTTCGGTTCTGATTTCAGAGTATATGAAAGAGGACAGTTTGGTGAAAAAGCTGCCAAGTATGTCATATTTGGATTAAGTGAGGGAAGGAGGGAAAAGATGGGTTTACTACAAAAACAAATAGAGCAAATAACAAAAATGGGAAAAGAACCAGTTATTGCAGTAATAGAAAGAAGAGGTGAAGTGATTTATTATAAGATCTCAAGAATAAAGTTTCTTGAAAATAAAGATCATACTGATCTGTCACCAGTAGAATTCTAACTTTATCTTAAAATATTATTAGTCTCTTTTTATTATTGTGGATTTTAGAGAAATATACTGTCATAATTGTAAAAAAACATTGGGCAGATATAATGAAAGATATTTTTCGGAATTGAAGATAGCTGAAATAATAAAGTCAAATCATGCTTCACATATACATGAAGGTCATCAAATAGTGGTTAGAAGAATCACAAAAGACATCTAGTTTCTTAATGATAAAATAATCAAAAAGTCAATCCATTGTGTTGATAAGAAAATTTGAATTTTGATCGGCACCACCTTACTTATAGAATTTAAGTTTTTAGTATGAATTCTCAGTACGAATTCTTCGTATTACTTAATTATAATTTGGCATTTTTTGACTTATGCCAGACGAATCATGTAGAAAATGTGGAGGACCATTAACCTCATGTTCATCATGTCAAGAATGTAGAAAAATCACTCAATGCATGTGTATGGACTGTGGCTTAAAAACAGAAGAGCAGTTTCACGAGCTCTGTTTACGTGTAATTCCAACACGAAATGGAATGAAGATGAATGTAGTGACTCAAAATCAAATCGATCACGTAAAAATGATCAGAAACATGATTGTAAACAAATCACCATTACAAGATGCATTGTTGATTTTTAGTATAGCCGGATTTTTTGTTTTAGGATTTGCTGCAGGAGGTTATTTAGAAATGTTTGGAAGCGATATTGGTAATGCTAAAACCATGGACTCTGCCTCTCTTGGCTTCATACAACACCAGAATTCTCCATCTCGTATTATTTACGAGAATTGTTTGGGCTATGGAAATGCGCAATCGATATATGTGAAATGTCCAGACGGAATGGGTTCTGTTTATAATGCCATGTTAGATATGCCATATAATCTAGAAAAAAAATTCTCAAAAGACACATTTTCTATACGAGGAATATCGCTTGGTGAGAATTTTGATGGTTCCTTGGAACTAGGATATCAGAATAATTGGTATCCAACTAGCTTGTCTATCCAATAAAATCTAGGACAGCATACATAGCTCACAATCACACTGTAATTGTTGATTTGTCTTGGCAAGACATTTTCCATGTTGACCAGCTTGACATTGTACACATATTGTGCTTTTATTTTCTAACTCTGAATATTTTGGAGCTCCATCAAAACCAAAGCCACCATCTTTTGGTCCTACCATGTATGTTTAATGCGTTATTGCTAGTATTTCTAGATAATCATAAAGTAAATCCTGAGACAAAAAATTTCAAATGCTCCCGCCGGGATTTGAACCCGGGATCACCGCCTTGAGAGGGCGGTATGCTTAGCCGGACTACACCACAGGAGCTTGCTAAAACCATAAAGAATAGCAATTTAAAGCAATGTTTTGGTGTTGCATGAATTGTAAATTTTAACAGCTTTGATACTTTATAGCAAAAAAGAAAAGTAATTTTTCTATGAATCTAAAAAATATTGTAGAAGAATTTTCTCTCTCGGATTATCCTGTTGCACTTGGTGGGTGTAGGAGTGATGGAACAAATTTTGAATGTTGTGAGTATAACATAACTGTGTTTGACGAGAAGAATCATGAATCTGTGCACGAAATAGGCGGAGAAATAATAAAACTACATCATGCAAAGTTTTTCGAAACAAACTCTGGTATTCTAAACCAATTTCAAAACCTCACCATAATATCAGATGATCAATGGAAGCTCCGCATGTTTCTGTCGGAGATTAAGGAAAAACGTGCCAAAATTTCTAATTCTTATATTCAAAGCTGTCTTGTTGATGCGGGCGTCTATGCTACAAAAGCAAAAGATGCAGTCAAAACGTCTGATGCACTAGCGCACTTGTGGCTGAAATGCGGTGCATGTTTTCTCGCAGATGCAGTCTTGTTGTTGAATTCTAAACGTCCAAGTCCCACACACATGTTAGAACTTATTCGTGGATTTAAAAAAAATAAAACTAATGAGAGCTTTTCTATAGTACATCAATGTCTTGGAATAGAGAGAGCCACCACATCACTTCTTTCTAGGATGATAAAATCTACCATAGGATTTTCTGATATTGTGGAATCAAACGGTCACTCAAAAATAATACAAAGAAAATATGATCATCTTGTACACCATTCACTCTTATCTGATTGCTATTTTTATCTCTGTTACACAAATCGAAATAATATCATCAAAGTCAAAGACATTTTGCATAGAAATTTAGAATTCATGCATATACTTCGTGTTGCACTTGATATCGAAAATGATCCATTGGCAATTGACCGACAAGCTTCTAATCTATTAAAAACTACAAATGATCTTCTTTCAACAATCAAAAGTTAGCATCTATAACGCCGTTTCATAATTTTGCGATTTTTCGATAACCTTTAAAACCACGTAGTAGATCCCCCTTATATGACAGATGCATCATGCGGATGTGGATCTCCAACAGGAACAGAAAGTGCTTGTGACTGTGAAGAACAAGGAGAATGCTTATGCGATTCAACATGTCAATGCAAAGCTAGTGTTTGTAAAGAAAACGTAAAGCAGTACAAATAGATTCTCGCGGGCTCCTTTTCCTTTCTTTTTTAATATCTCTAAATTATTTTTCTTTTTCTTGCTCGAAGCCCCAAGATTTTACCAATTCTTTTTGGAATTTGTCTACCTGTTTTTCGTTTAACCGATCTCCGCAATTTTTGTGTGTAGGAACTACTGTCATACCATCAAGCTTGAACTCAACTTCATACATGTGTACTTTGTCGCATTCACACATGTTCGAAATAATATTCTGCCACTATATTTGCGTATTTGAAAGATTTAACTATGGGATTTTTTCTTATGAAACTGCTTGAAAAAGTATTTAGCTATTGCTTTTTTCGTAGTTCTATTATCTGCTTCAATTGGAATCAAAGAATCTTTTGCAGCTGACACTTGGTATGTTGGTGAAGGACTAAAAGAAGGGGATTATTTTAGATACACCCTCTGTCAAGTTGATTACAAATCATGTACAGAATTTGAGATGGATTTTTGGGTAAACGGCAAGACAGAACACGGTGATTGGAATTTACAAGTAGTTGTTATCGATGGCAACAAAATAGTAACAGATAACATGGAAGTGGGCAGAGCAGCTCCAGAACCTGTGAATGTAAGTAAAGAACTACTTCCTTATGCTTCGGCCTACAAATCATCCATAGTGTGGCTTTCTGGATTTGCAACCAGGAATGATCCAAAAGACTTTAGTGCTCCGGCTTGGGGTAAAATTGGTTCTATTGGTGGTATGCAAGTGGGACCAACAGGTGCTAAAGAAACAGTAACTGTTCCAGCTGGCACCTTTGAAACATTTGTTGTTGGTTGGCACAAGTCTACAGACAACAAGATATGGGTAAAAGATAACTTTCCATTCCCGATTAAAGCACTCACATTTGTTGATGTAACAGCAGGAACCATACCAGTTCAGTATCAATTTGAATTGTTAGAATATGGAAATACTGCAAATCCTCCTGACTTTTTAGATGCTGTTTCCACTCCAACAACACCAGAAGGACAATGTCCACGTGACGATTCTATAGTACGCAAACAGGCAAACACTGACACAAATAAAATGATTATAGAATACAGTTATTCTCCAGAACATCCGAAAACAGGATGTGAAATTAAATGGAACCTTGATTTTGCAAAGTCATTTGACGTCAACCAGTTTGAGTCAGATGTTCATTACGACGTCTTTGTCGTAGATGACGACGGTGTTCCTGTGAGATCTCATTCGAATGATCAAGGTAGAGATCATTTGTTCTCCCCTGCAGGAAAAGAGTTGTTTTCTATGGTTGTAAAAGAACCTGAAGGAATTGCCCATTACATGATTCATGTTTATGGTACTGGCCCAGATGGTGTGGCACCAAATACTGAAAAAGCTGGTAGCCTTACAATTGATATTGAGATTGCAAAGGGTACAACTACATCTCCAAAACCACCAGTGAAAGAATCTAATCCTCCGATGGAAATTGCGATTGACATACCAGAAGGAGCGGCTGATATTAATGGCGAAATTTTCTACGATCCTGCGGATACATATGTTACACCTGGTTCAACAATAACTTGGACTAATAGTGATACTGCGGCACATACTGTCACAAGTGGAACTCCAACTGATGGACCAGATGGAAAGTTTGACAGCGGTCTTTTTGGTCCAGGAAAAACATTTGAAACTATTTTAGACGAAAAAGGAACACATCCATACTTTTGTCAAGTACACCCGTGGATGGTTGGATCTATAACAGTTGATCCTACAGCAGTACCAGAATTTCCAGTCAGTGTAATTATGATAATGATTTTGGTTGTTGCTGTGACAGTTGTGATCTCGAGATTTAGAACTAACGTATTCAATCTTAAATTTTAGAGCGTATAATACTAAACAAATGGCAAACAAGGTAAAGCTAATTGCATTATTTGTTATGATAGCGGCAGGTATCATAGGACTCCTCTGGCTTCCACTCACTACAGGACTTCCAGGGCAAGATGAAAATATTATTCCAAGGGAGGCAAGCAAATGGCACATGGGAAAAGGCATAGAATATGATCCTGTTATGAATTATGACATCTATACTGACAAGATGCAGTTCTCTACCAAAATAGAATTTGCTGGCAGTGGTTTTGAAAAATATATGATGATTAGCATTGTTGATTCTAAACTGGGAAAAGATCTGATACAAAAAATTCCAATTGGTAATGCATATGTTTTCGGTGAAGTCTCAGACGAAGCAAGGCCGTATACCACAATTCTAGATCAGACAGTTTTTTCAATAAGGGATATTGCACTTGAAGACAAGTACCTCGTAAAACAAGCGGTATGGGACACAGTATTTGTCGGCGCTACAACTAGGGATATTACCATAACAGAACATGGCAAGACTGACTTTAGGTTTGGTTCAGTATCTGCTTTTACAGCATCTTATGATATTGGTGATAAACAAAGCAAATTCTGGATTGTTGACAACTTGCCGTTGCCTGTAAAATCTGAAATTTATGATATTGAAGGAAATCTGCAGTATTCTTATGAGCTTACTTCGCTTACTGCTCCTTCAACACCAGGCTTTGGATAATAGCAGTTTGTAAAAAGCCAATCACAATATCTTGCTATACTTTGATCAAACTTGCACCACAAGTGAAGCGAATGGGGAAGAATGTCTATCCTGCCAGAATCAAAAAAGACCTTGACTCCCTCTTTTCCCTCATACATGTATGCGTCTTCAACTTTAGCGTTACCTAAAATTTCTAATGCTTTTAATTTTATCATTTCTCTTTTAATAGGAAATATTTTTTTGTTCCTGTCAATGATCATGCTGATGTTTTCAGTTCCATAGGATTCAAAATCATTGATTTTTTCTCTTTGTGGAAAATTTAGCAGCAAAGTCATCTTGTATTTTTTTCCTATACTTGTAGCAATTTCATTAATTGTTGTAAAAGCAATGGCTGGTGATTTCATCAAAAGAATTCTGATTTGTGGCATGTTTGATTTTAGCTCACGTTGTAATTCTTCTACCATCTGGCTGAAACTCATGATCTCAAAGTCAAATTTTTGGAATATATCTATTAGGTTATACCTTTTTTTACATCTCTGATTATTAGGCAACATGCTACCACTAGACAAAGATGGCATTCCATATGATGAAGGCTCAGAAAGAACAAGTAATGTTGATGATTACAAAATTACCTGTATCCAGTTCATAAAGGACATTAGCAACGACTATCTTGCTTGGGTGGATTATTACAAACTTCCACCAGACGAGGACAAAAAAAGACGTGACAGAATTTTTGCTACTGTGGAAAGAACAAACGAGTGGATAGCAAAAGTGGCTACCACAATAAAAGGAGTTGATGTTGTGATGGATGACGGTATCCAAAAAATGGCAGAAAGCACTGCAGGCTATCCTTTTCAGATAGGTGTCTTTGTAAATAAAACCTCAGGCTATACCGTTGCAAAACCAGGAATCATTGACATTAACATAAAGTCGATAGGTCGTGATGGTCGAAAGACCAATCTTGGCTGGCATCAAAAAGAAACACGCTTTTTGATAAAATCCACTGCCAAGGACATATCGATTGATGAATCAAGCATAACTGAAGCAGAGTACGATATGCTTGACTTACATCTTAACATGAATGCCCAAGGATGTCAGTCTAGAGATATTATTTCCTTTACTGTTATAGTGTCAGAAGTTTTAGATGGGCAAGAATACGAAAGGCGTGGGGTAACCACAATCATTCACATAACGTGACTTGCAAAACAATTCTAGACTCTTCCGACCTCTTATCGGAATACTTTAAACGCGATATTTTTTTTGCAAGATTGTCATCTGTAACAAGAGATGCAATTCCAGACAAAACCGCATCACCATATTCTATTTTTACCTCCTTGTTTGTAATTGCATTTTTGAGCCAATCACTGTTTGGATTTCTTCTTGAAAAATACACTTTTTTGTTATAAAATACTGCTCTAAGCTCTACTGAATGTTGTCTACCTGTTTTTCTGCCCCTCGTGACAAGCGTTGCTCTAAACACCTGACCGTCTTCCAAATTCATGAGCCTTGTTTTGTTATAAAGAATTTAACCCCTTGGATTGAAAACTCTGATATCTGATTCAATAAACTAAATCTCTTATTTCTATACATGGCAACCAATCTCAAAGAAGTTCCAGGAAATCTCAGTATCGCCGATGAATTTTGTGGAAAAAAGGTAGTCGATAGAGAAGGAATTCAGTATGGGAAAATAAAGCATCTACACATAAACCCCGAGACGCTCGAAGTTTCTGGAATCACAGTGCACCAAGGATTTCATAAAGACTACTATTTATCACGTGATTACATTGACAGATTCACTGAAGAATCTGTTTTGCTAGGCACGCCGCCACTTAGAAAAGATGTTGTTGTAGTAGACATTGACGGTCACAAAATTGGCAAGATAAAAAAACTAAATCGAAATCAGGACACCAATGAACTTGAATCAATCGAAGTGTCAGAAGGACTGATGCACTCCAGAGTTTTTGGAAAATCAGAAATTTGGGGTGTAGGCGAAAAAGTCATACTACGACTAGCAAAAGAAGAATATAAAAAATCCAACTGATCTCACGCATTTCTTTTTTGCTTAACAATTTATAATGCACAAATTGTCCACTTCTTATTGTATTCTGTAGAAACAAAATCTCTTTCAAAAACTTATGGAACTGGAATAAAAGCAGTTGATGAAATATCAATCACAGTAAATGATGGGGAGATCTTTGGTTTTTTGGGACCAAATGGGGCTGGAAAAAGTACAACCATTATGATCTTGACCACGTTGTTAAAACCAACATCTGGCACTGCACTTGTGGCAGGATTTGATGTTGTGACCCAGGCCAAAAAAGTAAGAGAAAACATTGGTTATGTGCAACAAGATTCTACAGTAGATGAATATCTTACAGGAAGAGAAAATCTCATACTTCAGGCTAAACTAAATCATATTGAAAAAAACTCTATACAAAACAGAGTGGACGAAATCTTAGATCTGGTAGAGCTTTCAGACCGACAACATGATTCTGTAATTTCCTATTCTGGTGGAATGCGAAAGAGGCTTGATATAGGAGGTGGGCTTTTGCACAGGCCCAAAGTCCTGTTTCTGGATGAGCCCACACTAGGATTAGATATTCAAACAAGATACAAAATCTGGGAATATATAAAAAAAATACACAAAGAATTCGGGATGTCCATATTCCTTACTACCCATTACATGGAAGAGGCAGACAGACTTTGTGATAAAATATCGATAATTGACTATGGAAAAATCAAGATAACTGATTCCCCTCAATCTATGAAAAGTGCCCTTGGGAGTGATGTTGTTGTATTTTCAGTTGAGCCTGGCATAGACTTGGAAAACTTGTTTCATGAAATTAAAAAAAATCCTCTTGTGAAAGACCTAAAAGCAGATGGAGATGAGGTTACTGTTTTTTCATCAAATGGTAACCAGTTCATGCCAAAAATGTTTGAAATTTTGTCCAGTCTTGGAATCAAAATAGAATCAATATCACTTACCAAACCAAGTCTTGATGACGTCTTTCTTTCACACACTGGAAGAGAGCTACGCGATGAAAATGGTGGATATAACAGAAAAAAAGAACAAGAAAAAATGAGGAGACTAAGGGCTTGATAATTTCTGATACATATTCAATTTTCTGGAGAGAGATGAAAAGATATCGCAAGTCCAGAAGCGGTGTACTCATCAGGTTGATTCAGCCTGCAATTTGGATCATAGTTATTGGAAATACATTTTCTGGAACACAACCACTGATACAATCAGTAGGATATGATCTGTCTTACATAGAATTCATGGCACCTGGTGTGATAATACTCACTGCGATTTTTACTAGCATATTTGGTGGAGTCAACACTTTGTGGGATAGGCGATATGGGTTTATGAACAAGGCTCTGGTGTCTCCAATTTCTAGATCATCAATTGCGATAGGGAAAATGCTTGCAATATCTTTGATTTCTGCATTACAATCAAGTCTCATTCTGGGAATCGCACTTGCAATCGGTGTCCAGTTTCATAATCCTCTGATGTTCATTCCAATAATGCTTATTGTCATTGCTTTTTCGCTTGGGTTTTCCGGCATTTCCGTAGTGGTTGCAGCTACCGCAAAATCACAAGAAACGTTTTGGGGAATTATCAACTTTCTTGGAATGCCGCTCTTTATGCTAAGTCCAGCTCTATTTCCACTGGAATTGTTGCCAGATTGGCTTGCCTTTGTTGCCAAACTAAACCCTGTGACCTATTCTGTTCTTTTGATAAGGGAAATGATGACAGATACGGTTCAGTTTGCTTCGGTTGCAATGGAAATTGCAATCATTTCTGGATTTGTGGTCATAATGGTCGCTCTGGCAAGCTATGTCTTTACTAGGGAAGTCAACAAACCCTTCTAAGCCGACCGAAAATTGACAAAAACTGCAACAATTCCTAACTTTGGAGATCTTTTTAGTATTTTACAAGAGTTGGTAGTTGAAAAGGCTCCCACTAGTGGTATCTGGGATTGTAGCTATCTTACTGGCCAGTACATTTTCTCAATATTCTATTGCTGAAACAGCTCCCGTTTTTGTAAAACAATGGGGTTCGCAAGGACTGCAAACTACTGGGTTATTTTCATTTCCACAGAACTCAGATGTAGATTCATCTGGAAATATCTATGTCACTGATTATGGAAATAGAAGAATTCAAAAGTTTGATAGTGATGGAAATTTCTTGCATACGTGGGGAATCAAAGGTTCGGATAATGGGCAGTTCCAGTTTCCAATTGGAATTGCAATTCAAGGTGAGTATGTTTATGTTGTTGACAATGAACTAAACCGAGTACAAAAGTTTGACACCGTTGGAAAATACATAACCCAATGGGGAGTCAAGGGCTCGGAAACTGGCAAGTTTCTTTTGCCACAGGGAATTGCAGTGGATCCTAACGGTGATGTATATGTTGCTGATACAGGAAATAATAGAATACAAAAATTCTCAGCCGATGGAAAATTCTTGTTGGCATGGGGATCTAGCGGACTTGGAAATGGACAATTTCTTAATCTGCATGGCATTGCAGCAGATTCGCAAGGGAGTATCTACGTATCTGACTCTGGCAACAACAGGATTCAAAAATTCACTACAGATGGAATTTTCATAAAATCATTTGATGTTTCATCAGGCAGCAGCTTGAAATTCCCGGAGGGATTGGATGTTGATTCATCTGGTAATATCTACGTGGCAGACACTGGTAACAACAGAATGGTAAAAATCGATAGAGATGGAAATTCACTGTTTTCGTGGGGAAGTTCAGGTCAAACAAGTGGTAATTTTAATAATCCAAAAGATATTGTAGCGGATTCAAACGGAAATGTGTTTGTAGTTGACAGCAGCAATCACAGAATCCAAAAGTTTGCCTCAACGACATCAACTCCAGTAACAGAAACAATAGATCCAGTAACTGAAACAATAGATCCAGTAACTGAAACAATAACCCCTGTTCTAAATCCACTTCCAAATGACAAAACCAAACCAGTAATCTCGGCACCAGCAAATGTGATAGCAGAAGCCAATGGGATTCTAAGCACCGTTCTCATAGGTCAGGCAACTGCTACTGATGCAAGTGGAATAGCATCAATTACAAACAATGCTCCGACATTATTTCCAATTGGCGATACCATAGTGACATGGACTGCAATTGATGTGGCAGGAAATAGCGCTACAACAAAACAAGTTGTAACAGTTCAAGACACAACAAAACCAAAGATAACTACACCTGTAGATGTGGTATCTGAAGCTGTAAATCCAATAGGTAACATCGTATCATTAGGTGACGCTACGGTAATAGACAACGTAGAAATTTCATCAATAACAAACGATGCTCCATCATCTTTCCCACTTGGTACAACTACAGTGACTTGGATTGCTGTTGATACTGCAGGGAATACCGCAACTGCCACGCAAAAAATCAAAATAACTGATACTACTGCTCCTGTGATAATTCCTCCATCGGATGTTGTTTTTGAGGCCATGTCATCTACTGATAATATTGTACAATTAGGAGACGTAAATGCAACTGATGTACAGTCTGTTACAATAACAAATGATGCACCAGCTGTTTTTCCCATTGGCCAAACCCTAGTAACCTGGACTGCAACTGATGCAGCAGGAAATTCTGCTTTTGTAACACAAATGGTTACTGTATCTGACACACTTCCACCGACTCTTGTTCTTCCTGCAGATGTTGTTGCAGAGGCAACAAGTCATGATCATAACATAATATCAATTGGACAAGCGACAACAGAGGATTTGATTGGAGTCTCTTCTATTACAAACAATGCCCCTGCTGAATTTGGTTTTGGTCAAACCATAGTGACTTGGACTGCAGTCGATACTTTTGGAAACACAATTTCTGCAAATCAGACAATAACAATAATTGATACAACTTCACCGCAACTTGCTGTACCAAAAGACATCATTGCAGAAGCCACAGATCCAACTTCAAACATAATAGATGTTGGAAATGCTGATGCCACTGACATTATTGGAATTGCATCTGTAACAAATAATGCTCCAGATTCATTTCCAATTGGAATAACACCTGTTACCTGGGTAGCAATAGATACTTCAGGAAATTCTGTTAATGCTACTCAAACTGTCACAATAAATGATACCACAAGTCCAGTTGTTGTAGTTCCTGCTGATGTTATTGTAGAAGCTACAAGCTCAAGTGGAAGTGTAATATCTATAGGCAACGCAGATGCGACTGATATAACAGGTATATCCTCAATAACAAACGACGCTCCTGCAACATTTCCAGTAGGAGAAACAATAGTGACATGGACTGCAACTGATAATTCAGGAAATTCTGCTAACGCAACTCAAAAGATTACAGTAGTTGATACCACATCCCCAACGCTCTCAGTACCTGAAGACGTGATCTTTGAAGCATTAGCTCCAATAGGAAATTCAATATCTATTGGCGATGCATCTGCTGATGATCTTGTAGGAGTAGTAACAATAACCAATGATGCTCCATCATCTTTCCCGCTTGGAGAAACCATAGTGACATGGACTGCAACTGATGCAGCAGGAAACTCTGCTACTGCAATTCAAAAGGTTACTGTAGTTGATACTACT
>DATIDL010000139.1:0-5603 GCA_035456305.1 Nitrosopumilaceae archaeon | reverse complement strand
GTACTGCGTTGGCTTTTCATCACATAATCATGAATGGTAGGATCTAAAAGATAGACATACTTGCCTTTGTTGGTAGTTATCGTGGAACCATACTCTTTTCCTATTACTTTTTTGTGATCGATTACTCCCACGTGCGTATGAAACTGTTGTTTTCTTGATGCTTTCATTAACCATTTTTTTGAGTCATTGTAAAAAAACAGAACATAAGCATTTTGCTTTATTTTTTTCACAGAAATAGAGCTTGGCTAATGTGGATAAGAATTTACCTCTTTTGATTACTCAAGTATTACATTCTTTGCGGCGAAGCAATTCCAAGCACATCTAGTGCCTTGGCCAGAGTTTCTTTAAAGCAATAAACAAGACAGAGTCTTGCATTTACTAACGACTTGTTTTCTGCTGTTAGAACTTTGACATGCTCATAAAATGCGTTAAATGCAACTGCCAGATCATAGCAGTAACGCGCAATTATTTTTGGCGAGAAATTCTTTGCCGCGTCTTCAATCTGGATATCAAATTTCCCTATCGATTTGATTAAGTTTACCTCGTGTTCTGTAATAAGATTATCAAACGATACGTCAAAATTCGGTTTTGTGCTAGCTTTTTCTAGAATTCTTGCGGCTCTTGCATGTGCATACTGTATGTAAGGTCCCGTATCGCCTTCAAGACTTAGGGATTCTGTCATGTCAAATGTTATGATTTTATCCAAATCTTGTTTTATCATTGCATATCGCAATGCACCAACGGCAACTTTTTCTGCAATGTCAGTAAGAGTTTCTTGTTCAAGATCAGTATTTCTTTTCTTTGCTTCTTCGTATGTTTTTGTTCTTAAGATGTCAAGAACATTATCTGCGTTGACATAGATCCCTTTACGTCCAGACATCTGAGCTTGTTTTCCTCCAGTATCAACATTGAGTGTCTTTGCGGTTTCTGCACTCAGGGTCACAGATTCATAACCAAGATGAACGTATGCACCTTCTTGCGATTTGAAACTAGACATTATTTTTGTGATTATTTTTTGTAAACGAGACTGGCGTGAATCAATTACTGTTATTACTTTATCGCCTGCAAAGTCAAGTTTCTTGTTGGCATTTTTTTCCAGTACCGTTTCCCACAAAGTCCGGTTTCCTGGTTGCTTGCCATACGGGACATAGTAAAATGGATCATCTAGAATGCCAAGCTTCCATGCAGCGTATGGTATGTCCTTTGCAATGTAGGTCGCAATCCCATTACTTCTTACCAGCACCTTGTCCTCCTCATCACTTTCAGACTTGATGACCCAGCAACCCGAGTTTTTGCCCTCTTTCTCAAGATCTATTATTTGCAATGATTTCATCTTCTCAAAGACGGTCTTCCACAAATTAGAGCGTACAATTTGAGATTCAAAGTTTAGGCAGTCATAGGTCACCCCAAGTCGCCAGCAGGTTTTGAGCTGTTCTGCAAGAACGCGCCTTGTTATTGTATTTGCAAATTTTGCAGTGTCTGATGTTCCTTCTTCCAGTTCTTTGAGTACCTGGATTCTATGTTCAGCAAGTTTTGTGTCTGTTTCATATTTTTCCGTGGTTTGTACATACACCACATCTCCACAATAGTGATCAAATTTTTGATCTTGTGGTGGTTCACTAGAAAATCCACCATATTTGAAGCCCACAATAATGTCTGCAACTTGCAGACCAGAATCATCTACATAATTTAGTACTCGTACATCATAGTGCGCTTTTTGTAAGATTCTTGATATTGTATCACCGATGATGATATTTCTCACATGCCCGATGTGCAGTGCCTTGTTTGGGTTTACACTTGTGTGCTCCACTACAAGTTTAGTATTATTTCCAATGTTTATTGTGCCATAGTTTGATTCAAGTGATGCAGAAATGGTAGAATTATTCAACATGGAATGGTTTACAAAAAAATTCACATATCCTGATGGGTGCGGTGTTACTTGTTTTACAAATTTTCCCAACTTTGCATTATATTCTTCAGAAATTGTCTTTGCAATATCAAACGGTTTTTTCTTTAGTGACTTTGCAAGTAAAAATGCCACATTACAGCTTACATCGCCAAATTCAGGTCGTGAAGCTTCAGATATCTCAAAATCAGTTTGCGGATAATTGAGTTTTATACAAATCTGAGACATGTTTGATCTGATCTCATCTAGTAGGACTCGAAGTGTCACAAATTACACCCTTGCCAACTTGAGAGAGATGTGCTCAAGTGCTTGAATGACGCCATCTCCTGATTTGCCAGATACACTCATGGTTGCCTGTGATTTTACACTATCAAATGCGTTGCCAAGTGCAATACTTAGACCAGCCAGCTTGAAAAGCGGTACGTCTGTTTCACTGTCACCTATAGCGATAACATCTTTTGCAGACATTGAAAACATCTTCATCACTTCGGAGAGTCCTCTTGCTTTGTCAATCCCACTTGAATTTATATGAAAAGCGTATTGGCTATCTGAAAGTTGGACTGGCAAATTGTTTTTTGCAACTATATCTTTTGCAATGTCAATGTCAAAGTTTCTTTCTAGTACAACTTCAGTCAATCTAGGAAAAACTGGTTTTTCATTTGCTTCTGGGATTATGGATTTTATCAATTGAAATGCTTTCATACATTCTTCTTTGTTTCCCAAAAGTTTGTGATCGGATGGACCAAAAGTGATGGCACCGCCATTTTCACCGACTGCTACGCGTGTCATACCGCCAAAAACGGACAGAACATACCCTTCTACCGAAGAGCGGCCTGACACAAAAACTACCTTATGACCTAATCGTACCATGTGTCTTAGTGCATCTAATGCATCAAGATGTATCCTTCCTGCTCCATTTTCGGTAATTGTGCCGTCTATATCAATTGCAAAAAGCTTTGTTTGCACCAACTTGTATATTCTACTGAGAATATAACTGACCCTCATAAATAGACAGAGCTAAAATATCATTTCAGTAATTAATCAAATCATGTCTCGAAAGGGAAGATTATCAGAGATTTTTAGCAAGGCACAGTATGCTGACGATCCTACATCATACACGGTAGGATACCTAGATTATGACATGATAAAAGAAGTCACCTTACCAGAATTCATAAAGGAATCTGACAACTTTGAGACAATACCAATTACAAGAATCCAGTTTGTCAAGAAGGGAAATAGGATTTTATTCAGTAAACATACTCAATAAGTGAGTCATATTGGGAGTTCCAGAAAAAATTCAAGCCATAAAAGATGAAATGGCAAAAACTCAGATCAACAAGGCAACAGAACATCATGTTGGACTTCTAAAGGCAAAGCTTGCAAAACTAAAACGCGAACAAGAAGAAATCAAATCAAGATCTTCTGGAAGCTCTATTGGTTTTGATGTCAAACGAACTGGTGATGCAACTGTAGTCTTTATCGGATTACCAAGTGTTGGAAAATCTACATTACTAAATCGACTTACCGGTGCAAAGTCAGCTGTAGCTGCATTTCAATTTACTACAACTACTGTAGTTCCTGGAATGATGGAACATCAGGGTGCAAAAATTCAAGTATTAGATTTACCTGGAATAATAAAAGGCGCATCAACTGGAAAAGGATTGGGAAAACGTGTTTTAGCTGTAGCAAAAAGTGCAGATCTTGTTTTAATTATACTAGATGTCTTTCAACCATATCATGAAGAAATTATTAGAACAGAGCTTGCTAACATTGGCATAAGACTAGATCAAAAACCACCAAACATAGTAATTGAAAAAACTGCGGATGGTGGAATATCTGTTAGTCAACAAGTACCACTTACAAAAATGTCTATCAGTCTTCTAAAAGACATACTTCGAGTATATGGCGTAAACAATGGACGCGTGTTAATTAGAGAAGATATTGACTCGGAACAATTAATCGATTTTATTTCTGGCAACAAAACATATGTGCAATCACTTACAGTAATGAACAAAATAGATTTAGTGAATCAGGGATTTCTAAACGAACTCCAGTCAAACATAAAATCAAAAATTATTCCAATATCCGCAGATTCTGACATCAACATAAACGCACTCAAAGACAAGATTTACGAAAAATTGGATTTTATCAGAATATACATGAGACCAAAAGGTGGCGAGACGGATTACGATGAACCACTAATAACAAGAAATGGCTCAACGGTTTTAGAAATATGTAACAAGCTGCACAGAGACATGAAAAGAGATTTCAGATATGCGCTGGTTTGGGGAAAAAGTGTCAAGTTTGGAGGCCAAAGAGTTGGTTTACACCACGTCTTACAAGATGAAGATGTACTTACAATACTAAAAACCAAGGGCACCTAAGTAAACACTTTTCTGCATGAATTGTTTTTTGTAATCATGGAAGCTGATTTTGAAAATCGTTGGTGCAAAAAATGCATGGAAAAAACAAAACAAGAAATCATTTTCATGCCAGAAATTCCAACTTACAAACGAAGAAGGCAATACAAATGTACAAAATGCGGAGAAAAGTGTTGGTTGCAAGCTAGAAGACCATCAGCTGAAGCAGTTTATTGATCAAAATTGCGATCAAAAATTAGATCGATGCCAAAATAATGTTGATAGATTATGCATCAGTTAGTGTAATTTTGTTTAGTTTAACTATAGAAAAGCAAGTTGATTGTACATTTTTCAATGGCAACAAAAAAGCGATCTAAAGCTAAGCGCAAAGCTCCAAAGAGAAAAGCAGCAAAGCGAAGATCAGCTCCAAAAAAAGCTAAGAGATCAGGTAAGAAGAAAGCTGCAAAGCGACGACGATAATTCTGATCTAAAAAATCAAAGAGTTATCGCGGTTTTTTAAGTGGTAACTTTCACATTTTTATTAATAATTTATTCAACTAAACATCTGGTCAGGCGGTGAAGTCGACTTGGCTTTAACTGAATTTTTTTCTACAGTGAATTTTCTGTCATTTGGGATTACTGAAATCTTTACTGACGTGTTAATGGCGTAATGTGGTGTACCATCAGGATTTTTGTAATTTGTTGCAATTCCTACCCGATCCAAATCCACTTTGACTTTAACTATCGTACCATCCTCTAGTTTGAAGGACACAAAGTCGTTTCCCACTCTTTCATGATCCAGCATTTTAAAATCTACTTTGTCTTTTGGTTGGCTCATTATCGTAAAATTGCTTTGCAGTTATTTGAAGTATGCTGACTAGTACAGATAGCTTAGTAATTTTATTTGCTGCTCTGTGGTTAGTACGTTTTTTGCAGTAAGCAACTCAAGCAGTTGTGTTACCAGTGCCTTTTCTTGTTCAGAAAATCCTGCAACGCCTTTGTCACCTGGAGGACCCGGAGGACCCCGTGGACCTTGCTCACCAGGCGGACCTTGTTGACCGCGAGGACCTTGCTCACCTATCGGACCGTGTGGACCTGGTTGACCTCGCTCTCCTTGCATTCCTTGAATTCCTTGCGGTCCTCTTTCACCAGGCGGACCTTGTGGACCGTGTGGACCACGTTCTCCTTGCGGACCTTGTGGACCTTGTGGGCCTTTATCACCTGGAGCACCTTGAAGACCTCTTGGACCTTGCTCACCAGTCGGGCCAGCTAATCCTCTAGGACCTCTGTCACCTTGTTGACCTGGAACACCTGTTAGACCTTTTTCACCGGGAGGA
>DATIDL010000138.1:0-5360 GCA_035456305.1 Nitrosopumilaceae archaeon | reverse complement strand
CATTTGCAGGAATAGCTTCAGTCACATTTGCAGGAATAGCTTCAGTCACATTTGCAGGAATAGCTTCAGTCACATTTGCAGGAATAGCTTCAGTCACATTTGCTATTGGCCCCTCAACAAATTCTCCACTCTGTATTAGAGTTGGTGTAATGTAGAATTGCACTTCATCAATTTGTCCAGTAAACAAATTCGTAGGACCTGATTTTGATTGTGCGGCGCCAATTATAATATCCGCATTAGAACCAATTTGTAATACCGATTTTGTTGACGCTTTGCCATTTACATAATAGAGTGGTATATTAGATAATTTCTTGGTAGCTTCAAGATTTCCATTTACGTATATTGACAGTGTAGAGCCATAGTATGTCGCAATAATGTTTGTCCATTCTTCACTAATGGGGCTGGTTGATTTTACAGTAACCCATTTCATTCCATCATATACGGAAAATAGAGCAAATGAATTTGATTTTTGATTTAAGATGGAAACTTCGAACGCCTTATCTTTGCTAATTACAGTAAGTTGATGCGATGCCCTAGTATAGTTTGGTTTTACCCATGCAGATAATGTCATACTCTTGAATTGATTTGTATCACTAGTACTGTGAACCACAAGATAGTCGTTGATTCCATCTAGATCAAGAGTGTTACCAATAAAACCGTCTTGCATCTTTATGTCTCCAAAAATAGTAAGCGTGTTGATCTTCAGATTTAAAAAATACCAGGACAGAATTTCATCTAAAATGTCAGATGGTTTTGTTTCATATTGTCGCTCGTTTTCATCTGTATGCGTTGCATAAACCAATGTTTGAATGGCATCATTTTCCAATGAGCCAAGTGCTATGATGCATAGTATGGAAACAAACCACGCAAATAGTAATTTATTCAATAACTACCACTCTGTTTACAAAGCATTTTCCAATTGATTCTATTATGTATGTTGAATACTTTATCAGTAATAGGCATCCTTCATCTCATTATATGATGATTTTAACTCGCTTAATATCCAAAATCATAATTCTCAGGAATGATTTTCACTGCTAAAAACTAGGTCATGCCTCATTCGTTGTATATTGGATAATTTTACGATCTGTCAGGATTTCGATTAGTTTAATTCTGCTAATTATGGACATGGAGCATGCATGTAAAGCTCCTATCATCGCTTATCATGATATTTTTATTGGGAAACATAATGTCATTTAATGATTCGTTTGCTATGAAAGAGCAGATCTCTGATTTGCAGAAAAAAATTTCATTTTTTTGGATGGAAGGTAAAATTAGCGATAAAGAATACATTGATGCTATTCAATACATAAATAAACATATTTTGCAGAAAAAAACTCCATCAGAAATTTCTGCAAATGATTTATCAAAAAATAAAATTGCATCTGTGCGATTTATGTATGTTGAACCAATTCCAGAGTGGGCAACAAACACCAAAGACTCCCTTTCAGATGCAATCCAGTTCTGGAAAAAAACAACCAACACAGAATTCAAAACCACCACATCAAAAAATGATTCAACCATTGTGATTAAATGGATTAGGGAAGCTAATCCATATCATGCTGGATATCTTATAGATAATAAAATAATCGAGATTGGTGTTGGATATAGTTGCAATGGAAAATGGCATCAGTATGATTCTGACACGTTGTCAATGTTACTCAAACATGAGCTTGGGCATGCGTTGGGTTTCAAGCATAGTTCAGATCCTAAAAGTATAATGTATCCTACAATAAGCGCTGTTAGCTATGTGAACCATTATTCACAATATGCCAATGCCTGTTAAACAAGTTGCAAACTAAATAACAACAATCTATAGTCTGTGTATTTTAGCAAGAAATGCTAGAATCTGTCATATCTTGCACGTTCTACATCTCTGTCTTGCTTTGTAGCTTTTTTCCATTCCTTGTAGTGTTCTTTGCATAGGACAGTTTTTTTTGAGCTGCTAGAAATGCTAAGGCCTGTTCCTTCCACCTTTGATGTAGTAAGTGAACGAATTCCGTCGTTGCCACATCCACTTACATTACACTTGGCACCCTTTGCTATAATGCCCATCGCCGTAAATTAAACTCGATATTATATATACTTGCAAATAATCTTAGGAATCAAATTGTCTACAACTTCACTACGAAAAGATCATGATCTTATTGAAAAAGTTCTAAAGTCAATGTGGGCAGCACTTTCACTTCTAAAAGAAGGAAAAGCAATTCCTGAATCAATTCTTGGACCTGTAATTGATTTTACAAAGAATTTTACTGATGTTTGCCATCACGGGAAAGAAGAAAACTCGCTTTTTCCTGAGCTTGAAAAAAAGGGAATACCACGCAACGCAGGTCCAATTGCAGTCATGCTAATGGAACATGAAATAACAAGAAAGATCTCACACAGAATGGAAGAATCATCAAAAGATTATCTGCAGTCTGGCAATGCAACTCAATTAATTGTTGACATGACTGAATACATCAACCATGTGATGCAGCATCTCTGGAAAGAAAATAATAGATTATTCATGATGGCAGACATGGCTTTGCAGGATAAAGTCGATCAGGTAAACCAGAGTCTGACTATGGTAGAAGAATCCAAGCTTAAAGAGATTGGCAAAAGCAGAGAAAATTATGAGAATATGGCAGAAGATCTTGATAAGAAAATCTCTACTATATCATAGCGTTTGTAGCAATGTTATTAATGATTAAATTATTGACAATTAGTTGATACAGGATGCTTAACAATTTCCGAGAAAGCCTAAAACCGACTCTGCAAAAAATCGGTATAGTGTTTGCAGCAACAGGCCTGTCTGCTAACTTTTGGACTGCAGTTGGATTGGCATTTGCTTTTGCGTCTGCTGTCGCATATGCGTGGCATTTTGAATATGCATTTGTTGTTGGAGGAGTGATGCTTTTGGTCTCAGGGTTTTTTGACATTGTTGACGGCCAGGTGGCGCGTATTACAAAAAAGACCTCAAAAAAAGGCGCATTTCTGGATTCTGTATTTGATAAGATTGCCGAAGTAGCAATATTTCTTGGAATATTAATTGGTGGATATGCGGAAGGATATGTCGTACTTTTAGCAATAACTCTCTCGCTTCTTGTAAGTTACACTAGAGCCAGAGCAGAATCACTTGGTGTGCAGTTACAAGGAATAGGTATTGGCGAAAGAGCAGAGAGATTATTAGTTATAGCAATAATTGGTATGGCAGGATTTCTAAACTATGCAGTAATTATTGTAGTGATAATTGCAGGAATAACTTTGGTTCAGAGAATAATTGCTACTGCACGTGCAATAAAAGAATGATTATCGCAGTCTACCGTGATTTCTTCTGGAATCTGCTGATCTAATCTTTAATATTCCAAAGTGAATCGCACAAGAAATACAGTACCATTTTAGAACTGTTGGCGCAGCAATGTATGCCCCTTGAGCTCTAAGCTCTTTTGCTAGTGTATGCTCAACAAGATTCAAACGGGAAGTTACTTTCTTTGCCTTGTCGCGTGGTACTGTTGCACCACAGTTTGTGCATTGAATACGACCTGCTGATCCCTTGCCGCCTTTTTGTCGTCCACGGCTAGCTCGTTTTAATGGCATAGGGTAGTCTTCAGTATGCCTCTTTATAATCTTGCTTTAAGGAATTTATGCCGGTTTTGATCTATTGATCATATGCGAGGTCTGTGTCATGTTTGTCTTGCCTCCAATGTTGAAGTGATGATAGATAAAGGCCAGATTATCTGCGGTTCCTGCCTTGAGAAAAAAAGACTCAAAAAAGACTAAAGTTGAGCCACTTTTGCAAGAAATGGGATGAAGATTGACATATTTTCACACTGCACGATTGACGAAATAGTGCGTGAAGGTTCAGTTATAGAAACAGCTGGCGGCCCAGCCTGTTATTGTGGTCTGACTGCAAGAAATTTAAAATTCGATGTAGAGTTTCATACAAAAATTGGACCTGATTTTACCCATAGAGAATTTCTTGAAAAAAATAAAATTATCATACCGGAAATCTCTTTCTCACAAAACCCAACCACAAGATTTTTGCTTGAAATTTCAGGAATTGACAGAAACCTCTATCTTAAAACAAAATGTGATCCTATAGAATTTGATGGATTGCATACAGATGGATGCATTGTAAGTCCTGTCTTTGATGAAATATCATACGACACACTTGAAAAAATAAAAAAAGATTCAAAATTTACACTTCTTGACCCGCAGGGATTTTTACGCAGAAAAGATCAGAACAATAAAATCTATCTTGAAAAAACTGACATGAATCTCTCAAACATATCTGCAATCAAAGTAGACGTTGATGAAGCATATGCTCTGACTGGACAATCAGACAAGGACGCAATGCGCGCTTTACAAAAAAAAGGCATAGAACATGTTTTACTAACAAACAAGCGTGAAATCACAGTACTTGTCAAAGACAGGCTGTATTATCTAACAATTCCAAACACGGAAGTTTTTGATACCACTGGAATTGGAGATATTTTTTGTGCGTCTTTTGCTTGTACGTATTTGAAGGAAAAGGACTTTTTCTGGGCAATGTGTTTTGCTGTTGGTGCTGCGCAAGCAGCGCTTGAAACAAAAAAGACCGGTCTTGAAAAAATTCCACAACGAGGCGCAATTGAGACCAATGCCTCCTACCTGTATAATCTGGTGAAATTCTCACAGATCTAGGCTTTTATTGCACAAATCAGTGGATTTCTATTATATGAGAATTGCAATTGCAAGCCCAGAGCACAATGATCAGGCAGTAAAGACTGTCAGGACAATTCTTGAAGGCCACGGTATAGACTCGTATCTTCTTGGTAACAAGACTGTCATAAAAGATACAGATTGCGTTGTTGTTACTGGTGGCGACAAAGGGGTTAGACATTATTTTCACAATATTTTAGATTCTGAAACTCCGGTGCTTGGAATAAACGAATCTGAATCAAGCGGCTTTTTAGCTCAAATTGATCTAAAAGAATTTTCTTCTTTTGTTAACCGTTTAAAAAATAAAGATTTTACAGTAGAAAAAGTTTCACGCATTGGTCTCAAAATCAATGGGAAAAGCATCTATCCAGCACTAAATGATATTGCTATATTTCCATCAAAAAGTGCAATGCTGATGGAACACGTCTTGAGGATTAATGATGAAGAAGTTTGGCATGACAGCAGCGATGGTGTCATAATCTCTACACCAATTGGTTCTTCTGCATATTCAATGTCAGCTGGTGGTCCTATGATATTTCAAGACTCCAAAGTTTTTGGAATTGTGTCTGTAAATTCACTTGATATAACAAGACGACCATTGATTGTATCAGAAGACAGCTTTATCGAGTTTGATAACATTTCATCAAGACTTCACTGTGAAGTAATATTGGATGGCA
>DATIDL010000137.1:0-42141 GCA_035456305.1 Nitrosopumilaceae archaeon | reverse complement strand
CTATCAAGTATTGTTTTGTAAAGTGGTATCGATGTTTCTACACCCTCAATATAAAAATCTGATAATGCAAGCTGCATTCTTTGTCGTGATTCTTCAAAGGTTCCTCCCCATGTGACAAGCTTTGCCATTAAGGAGTCATAGTATGGAGAAACAGTGCAACCTGGGTAAAGGTAAGTGTCAACGCGAACTCCTGGACCAGACGGAATGTTCACGTCAGGAATTGGACCTGTAGATGGCGCAAAATCAAGAAATGTATCTTCTGCATTTATTCTACATTCAATTGCACAACCTTTTAGCTTCAAGTCTTTTTGTTTGAATGGAATTTCTTTTCCATTTGCAATATCAATCTGTAGTTTTACCAAGTCTAAGCCTGAAACAAGTTCTGTTACAGGATGTTCTACCTGAAGTCTTGCGTTGATCTCTATGAAATAAAATGTTCCATCATCTAGTCTTAGAAATTCTGCAGTACCAGCATTTGTATAATCAACTGCAATTGCTGCGTTGATGGCGAGCTTTCCAATTTCATCCCGTGTCTTTTGATCAACCACAGGTGATGGAGACATTTCAATGAGTTTTTGGTGTCTTCTCTGAATAGAGCACTCTCGTTCAAAAATATGTACAGCGTTCCCATGTTTATCTCTGAATAATTGATATTCTATGTGTCTGATTTTTGGGAGAAATTTTTCCACAAAAAGTGCAGATTTTCCAAATGCCGCTTTCGATTCTCCTGATGCAATTTCAAAGGCTTCTCTAAGTTCTTTCTCATTATGGACTAATCTTATTCCTCTTCCTCCACCTCCAAATACAGACTTGAGCAAAACAGGGTAACCTATCTGATGAGCAATGTCAAGTGCTTTCTCTACCTCTTCTACTATTCCAGGACTTCCAGGCACAGTAGGAACCTTGGCTTTTGCCATTGCATCTTTGCAGAGCATTTTATCACCACAAAGTCGCATTGATTTTCCAGAGGGTCCAATAAAGTTCAATTTTCTTTTTTCACAAAGATCAGCAAAGTCAGCATTTTCTGAAAGAAAACCATATCCAGGATGAATTGCATCAGCACCAGAGTTTAATGCAACTTCAATTATTTTTTCCATGTTAAGATAGCTTTGTGATGGGGCAGCAGATCCTATGTGATATGCTTCTGATGCCATCTTGACATGTCTAGAATTTACATCTTCATCTGAATATACTGCAACAGATTTTAGACCAAAAGTTTTGCATGCTTTGATCACACGTATTGCGATTTCTCCTCTATTCGCTATCAGAATTTTTTCGATCATGTTAATTATAGATTTATGTTTCCGTGTTTTCTAGGAAGTTGTTTTTCTCGTTTGTTAACAAGTGCTTCAAGTGCTTTAATTATCATTGGTCTTGTTTCTGCAGGATCTATTACCGTATCAATTGTGCCATGGGATGCTGCAACATAAGGATTAGCAAATTTTTCTGTGAAATTGTCAACAAGTTGTTTTTTCATAGCTTCGGGATCTTTTGCATTTGCAATTTCTTTTCTATTCATAATTTTTACAGCAGCTTCAGATCCAAGTACAGCAATTTGTGCTGTAGGCCAAGCATAATTCATGTCTGTTCTCAAGTTTTTGCTGCCCATTGCAATGTAGGCACCACCATATGCTTTTCCTATTATTATTGTGATTTTCGGTACCGTTGCTTCACAATATGCATACAAAAGCTTGCTTCCATGTCGAATGATTCCATTGTGCTCTTGGTTGGTTCCAGGCATGTAGCCAGGCGTGTCTACAAAAGTAACAATTGGGATGTTATAACAATCACAAAACCTGATAAATCGGGATGCCTTGTTTGACGAATCAATATCAAGTGCACCTGCAAGCACCATTGGTTGATTTGCCACAATTCCTATAGTCCTGCCATTCATCCTACCAAATCCAATAATGACGTTTGGTGCAAACAGTTCATGGACTTCAAAAAATGTGTGATTATCTAAAATTGAGAATATTATTTCCTTCATGTCATAGGGCTGTAGTGGATTTTCTGGCACTATGTTTATCAGATTATTATCTAATCTGTTTGGATCATCACCTGTTGAAACAATAGGTGGTTCTTCTGTATTGTTTTGTGGAATGTAAGATAACAAAGTTTTGACATAATCCATGCATTGATATTCATTTTTTGCAACAAAGTGAGCAACTCCACTATTTTTTCCATGTGACATTGCTCCACCAAGTTCATCAAATGAAACTTCTTCACCAAGGACAGTTTTAACAACTTCTGGTCCAGTAACAAACATTGTAGCTAATTTGTCAACCATAATTACAAAGTCCGTCATTGCAGGCGAATATACAGCGCCACCAGCTGATGGCCCAATGCTTGCAGTTATTTGTGGTATAACACCTGATGCAAGTTGGTTGTGATAGAAAATATCAGCAAATCCATCAAGACTTAGAATTCCCTCTTGAATTCTTGCACCACCTGAATCAATGATTCCTATGATTGGACATCCAACGCGTACAGCATGATCCATAACTTTTGTTATTTTTTTGGCACCCATTTGACTTAGTGTTCCACCAAGAATTGTAAAGTCATATGCAAAAACAAAGACTTGCCTTCCGTTTATTGTTCCATAACCAGCAATTATACCATCACCAAAGAATTTTTTATCTTGCATTTCGAATTCATGATAGTGATGAGTTGTGAGAGCATCAATTTCTGTAAAACTTCCCTCATCAAGTAAAAGATCAATTCGTTCTCTTGCAGTTAGTTTGCCTTTTTCATGCTGTGATAAAATTTTGTCTTGCCCGCCACCTTGATTTGCAGTTCTTCTTTTTTGTAAAAAATTTTTAATTTTATCAGTGTGCATTATTTTCAATTAAAAACTATTCACAGGCTATATTAATTTAAGTAGTTTTATTCTCTGAGACCTTGCGTCCATCCTTTGCAGTTCTAAATACATTCATGCCAAGTAGTAGTTTTCATACAAATACTCTAATGTTTTCAGATCCTCTCCCACACGGTGTAATTGGAGTTGTCTCTGGATCGGCACTCATTTTTTCTTGATTTTCTTTTGCTTCTGAAAGAAGCACACTCGAGTCCTATTTCATAGTTTGATGTACCCCTAAATTCTGGACTCAGAACATGTTTTGGCTTGTAATCAGGTACAGTGAAGTCCTTAGACATCAGAGTGTTTTTCTCTTTTGGATTAAATTTTAAGATTTAGAATAGGAAATTTTTTGCCGATCGCTTTTTGGTATGATACAAATGAATCAGATGGATCATTACATTTTTTGCATATACATAGTTGTGACACCTTGGAAAGATCACAATCATCTCTGAATTCACATTGAGGGCATCCTGCAGGCCCTCCACATATAACACACCGAAGTTCTAAAACTTCAGCACATGTTAGATGTTTTACTCCTAACCCTTTAGCCCATAATCCTACCTCATTTATCTCAATTTTCTTTTTACATACTACACACATACCTGAGAATTTCATTGGCATTTTGCGCCAGCTCATTTTAGTGCAGCCATCTCCTTTTGTAAAATTTCATTATATGATTCATCAAAATTCAAATCAAGAAATTTGTTTTTCATACAAAATAACATGTATGGAAAATAAAAGGTGGCAAAATCACTTGTTGAAACATGCATCTTTTTTGCAAGAATTGATATCATACCTTTTATTGCCTTTCCGTCCCATCTTAGCCTATTCAAAAGTGGCCATGGCAGATTATATTGTGAATATCTTGCAGCTGTACCTTCTTTGTATAATCCAAGAAGAATAGAATCCATATATCGCAACAATCTCCATTCTTGAGTTTTTCTTATTTTTCCATATAGTAAGTCTGCTTCTGAAATAACTTGAAGCATTTTTTGCATGTCAGTTTTTGAAAGACTGCTTGTTATCACACTAGAATAAAATGCCTGAATTTTCTCTTGTGGATCAATCCTTAATGAATATAGTATAATTCTTGCTTCATCAACAGATTTAGCTTTGAAAAATGCATTTACTGCTTCTTCTACATCCATTTCCACAAATGACTTTTCTGTTTGTGGCTCAAATCCTGAAACAAGGGCTTGAGCTGAATTTATGATTGACCTAATGTCTCCCCGCGATTCCACTACCAAACGTAGAATTGTTCCTACACCTAGTTTTGCACCTTCTTTTTTTAGAATTGATTCCAGATATAGTCGTAAAAGTCGTGGAGGAATTGGTTTTAGTTGAATCATCTTTGTTACTTTTTTAATGTTTTTCATCTTGTCTTTTCTTTCATAGTTTGCAGCCAGCACTATTGGCACTGTGGGTTCTTTGAGCAAATCAACAAGTGCCTCAACTCCTCCATAATCGGCTCTTCCATGAATACCATCAACCTCGTCTATGAAGATCATTGGTTTACCAAGAACGCTTGTGTGGCCTAGTACAGGTAAGAGAACATCTTGGATTTTTTGTTTACTTCTTACATCACTTGCATTAAGCGATATTAGATCATATCCAAATTGCTTTGCACAAAGTAATGCAAGCGTGGTCTTTCCTATACCGGGAGGACCAACAAGTAAGATTGGCTTACTTCCTTTTACCCATTTTCCTAGCCATTCTATGATTGATACTTTAGCTTCTTCATTTCCAATAACATCAAGAAAGTTTTTTGGTCTATATTTTTCTGACCACATCATGTTTATCACTTGGGTAGTTTAGCAGAAAATTCTGACCACAGATTTTCTTTTTGCAGTTGATTGTACCAAAATAAGTTGTAATGTTCTACTGTAAGAAATAGAAAGTCTAGAAAGTTTCTATGTGAAAAGTTTTCGGGCAGCAATTCTAGTGCAAGTCTAGCCTCATCTAGATATAAGTTACTTTTTTTCATTGTAATTTCAAATCCTTTTTTAACATCATTAGTAAGCAGACTATAATAAAGAGGCCATGATGGAATTTTAACAAATTTATTTTTTATAGAATCCTCAATTTCATTACCACAGCCAACTGATTCTGCTGCTTTTGCCATACCAAGGTAGAATATTTCTGCAAGTGGTTTTCTTGAAAGTGCCATGTTTCGGCCAGCAGTACCCATAACTGCCCTGTACTTTTTATAACACTGCATCATGTCTTCTTCAGAGATGTTAGTTGGTTTTGTCTTTAGTTTGAAATCTAGATACTGACCAATTCGTGCATCTTTGAATCCTCGTTCAAATTCCTCAAGAACTTCTTTGCCACCTTTTGCTATTTTATCTCGTGCAAGTTTTAGCAGATACGGATTCATCAGTTTGTAATCATCCAGATATTCCAAATCTTCGTCTCTGTCCATGATTCTATCCATTGGTTCACTCAAGTCTATTGCAATAATATGTCCATCAATGATGTCATTTCGCAGCTGAATGTCTTGTTTATCACCAAAATATTCTGAAGATGCATCATATAATGCGCTAAAAACTGGAAAGGTCATCTTGACAAAATTTGAATTCAAGATTCTTGAGACCCTATCTTTTAGAATATCATAATTTTCGAGTTTTGATTTTATCTGGTTTGTTTGGGACTTTTCCAGAATTATTTCATTGGAGCCTATTTCCTCTGCAAAGTTCTGTTGTGTCACATCTGGGGAGGGATCAGATTTTATTTCTTTTAATAGATCATCGGTGAATCTGTTTACAAAATTTGAAAATTCTTCCTCTGCTTGTTTTTTGTATTTGTCAAATTGTTTGTAACCTTTACTCTTGAAAAGAGCCTGTTTCACAATTTCTTTTCCAGGTTTTGTGCTCAAAAGTGCGTCTTTACTAAAGACCGACTCATCTTTTCCGCTCACATAATGGCAAGTTTTGTTTTGTTATTTATGCATTGAGTTAATTTTGAAATTATTTGAAATAAATTAGGACAAAAGTGAAGTACGATATGCAAGTAATAGAAATACTGCAAGAGGCTTCTATGCGAGTGTACAATAATGTAAGACATCTTGCAGGAACTAAGGAATCGGGAGGAGATTTTGGCAGGGGTGCAGGAGGAGACATATCAAGAAACATCGACATCATTGCAGAAAAAACAGTTCTTGACTATCTAAAAGAAATAAAATTTGACTGCATAGTACTTGGTGAGGAATGTGGCAGGGTTGTACTTTCAGAAAATCCAAAAGGATATGTGATCATGGATGCAGTTGACGGTTCAACAAATGCTGTAAGGGGAATTCCTTTTTTTTGCTGTTCACTTGCTTTTGCTACTGAAAATAAGCTTAGCACTGTTACAGATGGAGTGGTAACTGATCTATTCAGAGGTGATATGTATTCTGCAACAAAAGGCAAAGGTGCCTTCTTAAATGGAAATAGAATTTCCGTAAACAAGGATAAAAAGCCAATTTATTTTGTTGTTGGGCTCGATATATCTGGAATCTCACCAGTAACACTTGAGAGATTATCTCCAATAATTACAACATCAAATCACATCAGGCATTTTGGTGCAAATGCATTGGAATTTGGTATGTTTGCAAAAGGTTTGATGGATGCATTTATTGATTTAAGAGGAAAGATTAGAGTAACAGATATTGCGGCTGGACGGCTGATTGCATTAGAAGCGGGAGGATACGTAGTTGATCAGAATGGCAAACCCTTGGATTCTGATCTTAGTTATGAAACCAAGCTTTCCTTTATTGCTGCCGCAAGCAAAGAAATTTTAGATGACATGGTAAAGAGATTAAAAATAGGCAATTGATATTCAGTTTTTCCGCATGAATCAACTACGAAGTCAAACATATTATCAAAAATTAATGGCGCCCTTGGCGGGATTTGAACACGCGTCGAGGCCGTGACAGGGCCCCATTCTAGACCGGGTTTTACGAGGAATGGAATTTCTCCATGCCCCTCTATACTACAAGGGCGTTGCAGTAAGTTGGACGAAAATCCGAGTTTAAAGGTTTCTATTAAATCAAAAAATTTTGTAAAAGACTAAATTATACACAACCGACAAACTTCGCTGTGGGTTCGTAGCTCAGCCAGGTAGAGTACCGGACTTTTAATCCGGCTGTCCGGGGTCCGAATCCCCGCGAACCCGTTAAACATTTTATAAGCTGCAAAAAAGATCTTGTATGAATAAATTTTTTATGTTTATGATCATTGCACCTTTTTTGATCCAGATAGCATCAGCGCAAACTAACTCTGAACAGATAGGACCACAATCATTTGATTTTGAGATATCAACGGATCAGCCTATTTATCATTATACGTACGAGCAAAGCAAACATGAGGAGATTCGAATACTTGCAAAGATACCACAGATCATACCAAATGAAAAAGTGGTAGTAGAGTCAATCTATTCTAGAGGACCGCATAGATACACAGATACATATTCTGTTTGTTCAGACATCACTGCAACTAATTGTTTTGCCAAACTTGAAGGAGATATTTATTTTGTCGAAAGCAATAGACAGTATGGTAATTTGTTTGGCAAATGGGCACTTGATGCAACGTATGCAGGTAAACGATCTACAACCATATTTGAAATAACTACATTAAATAAATTTGATATAGATGTTGCCAGGCAAGAATATACAATCAAGGATCTAAAAGACATCGGATTAGAGATCATATTTTCAGGATCTGAAATTTCAGATCAGACAACTTTAACATTAGAAATTTTCAAGATAAATCCAACTGGTCAAGAACTTGTTTTAAAACGTGATATACCAGTTCAGGTAGATAGTGAACCACCGTATTTTAACAGATTACCAATTACTTTTCCAAACAATGTACCGTTTGATGCAGGACAATACAACATAACAGCCAGATGGGGGCATCTATATGATTCAGATATTTTTGAAATTGTCAAACCTGTTTTAACTACAAATGATCCAATTGAAGATACAAATGGAGTAAAAAACGGAGGATGTTTGATTGCGACAGCTGCATTTGGATCTGAGCTTGCGCCACAAGTACAGATGTTAAGAGAAATTCGGGATGAAAAATTTTTGTCAACAATTTCAGGTGCAAGTTTTTTGCAAGCCTTTAATTCATTATATTATTCTTTTAGTCCAACCATAGCAAATGCAGAAAGGCAGAATCCAGCCTTACAAGTGGTAATTAAGACCGCACTTTATCCTCTCATTGGAATTCTAAAGACATCAGAGATAACAACAATGCTCGGGGGAGAAATAGGCATCATATCAACTGGTTTTGTTTCAGGTACTTTGATCGGAGCAGTATACTTGTGGCCACTTTCTTTAAGGTTTGACATTACCAGGGAGTATAGAAAAGTCATTCTTGTAATGATAACCAGTATAGGATTGATCGTATTTGGAACAGTTTTTCATAATACTAATGTTCTAATGGTATCAACCATAATCTTTGTTTTAACCACATTTACATTTGGGGTATTACTTGCGCGTAGCATCATAAACCTAGTTAGACCCAAAAATAAAAAGAGGGCTAACTAACTCAGGTTAAGTTCTGGGAATTCAGCTTGCTTTACTCCCAGATCGTGTTGGAGAGTTCTAATTTTTTTAGCATATTCAGTCATTTTCGAGGAATCAGACTGCACTTTGGCAATCTTGTAACCTCTCCACGCTTTCTTTAGTGCTCCCCAGGTTTGACCTGCAGTGTAGTTAGGTTTTTCGGATTGTTGGTGTATGAATTGAAACATACTGTATACCTCATTACGGGAATTTTTTATCTAGAGGTATGTGAATCAAAATCAATGGAAAAGTCAAGATTACTACATCAAATTTAGCCGTTAGTACTAGAAATTTAATAAAAAATTTACAATAACAAACCTTTACCTGTTATTTTAATATTATTTTTATCTTGGAAGATAGATTTTCAAAGGCAGTTTTGATTTCGTTAGTCCTTTTGACAGTGCCTCCCCTATAGGCATGAACCTTTCTTTTTCTATCAGAAACCATACGTAGCTGTTCTGATTTTCCAGCTGACCCTTGAGACGTCCTAGTAGAGAGGGAAGAATGAGCAGTCATGGATTGCATGATTTCGTATAGTTCTTTTGGTTTTACGTCACTTTCCTTTAGTGATGATCTTATTTCAGAAAGAGATAATCCAGATAGTGCTTTTTTTGAATTTGACGCAGTTTGTACTAGGCTGCCGACTATTTTGTGAGCAGTTCTAAAGGGAACTCCTTTCTTAACTAGATGCTCTGCAATATCTAGTGAAATAGAATATCCTGAATCTATCGATTTTTTCATTTTTTGCCTGTTAACTTTCATGGTTTTTAGCATGGCATTAATCACTAGAAGTGTAGAGATTGCAATCTTTGAAGAAGCCCAGATAGATGTCTTGATCTGTTGTAGGTCTCTGCTGTATCCTGATGGCAGTCCCTTCATGTTTGACAGAATTGCCATTTGGTATCCAATCACTTGAGCAGTTTTTCCCCTTGTAAGTTCAAGTATATCTGGATTCTTTTTTTGCGGCATAACACTTGACGTAGATGCAAACTTGTCTGAAAGTTCAATAAATGAAAATTCTGAAGTAGACCAAAGAATAAAGTCCTCTGCCAATCTGCTCAAGTTTGTCATAAGAATTGCAACATGCCCCACATATTCAGCAACAAAATCACGTGCACCTGTTGCATCGATTGAGTTTTCAATCAAGCCTTTGAATCCAAGCATCTTTGCAGTACTTTGCCTATTGATAGGCAAACTTGTACCACCCACAGGTCCTGCACCTAGAGGAGATTCATTTACTCGTCCATATGTAACATAGAATCTGTCTACATCTCTAAACAATGCATCTGCATATGCCAGTAAATAATGCGAAAAAACTCCAATCTGTGCTTGCTGCAGATGCGTGTAAAGAGGCATAACAGCATCACCATTTTTTTCAGCCAACGATACAAGCGTTTCAATTGTGTCCAAAAGACAGGCACATATTATGTTAATGTCGTCTCGCATTTTCATGCGAATATCAAGTGAAACTTGATCATTTCGTGATCGTGCAGTATGCATCTTTCCACCTGCTTGTTTTCCTGCTTTTTTGATAACTAGTGATTCTATTAGCTCATGAATATCTTCAGAATCGGATTTTATGGAAAGATTTTCTTTTTTTAATTTTTCAAGCACAGACAAAATTTTTACAGCCTCATGTTTGGTGATAATTTTATTTTCAAGGAGCATAATGACATGAGCCTGACTGCCCACTATATCATAAATTGCAATTTCAACATCATCTGAAATTGATGAAAGATAATTTAGTGTGTGTTCATCTAAACTTCCGTCGAATCTAGACCGATACATCAATTTAGAAATTAGAATGGTTATATATAGCATAGACGGTTTTTTTATTTATGGCACAGGAAACTCAGCAATTAAGAAGAAAGATTTTTGATGAGTTGACAAAAATTGTAGATCCTGAGATCAATGTATCCATAATGGAACTTGAATTGATAGACAATATAGATATCAGTGGCTCAGCAGTAAAGGTAGATTTACATCTAACAAGTCCCTTTTGCCCAGCAATTTTTGGTTTTAAAATAGCACAGGATGTTCATGATAATTTATTAAAACTTGATGGAGTTGACGATGTAAAGTTGAATGTATCAAATCACTTTATGGCAGAAGCCATAAACAACCAAGTAAATGCAAGTAAGAATCCTAAAAAACCTTAAAATCTATTTTCTAAATCCTAACATGTATCCTCTTAACATTTGGATTCCCATTGCTGGATCAACACCTTTTGGACAAACTTGGCTACAAGAACCAGCAAAATGACATCTCCAGATACCGTGTGAATCATCAACTATTTTGAGGCGATCCTTTTTACCGTTATCCCTATTGTCTGCGACGTAACGATAAGCTTGAGCAAGTGCTTGTGGACCAATAAATGATGAATCGGTAGCCATTGTAGGACAGGCAGAATTGCACAGTCCACATTTTATGCAATATGAAAATTGGAGATATTCTTCTACATCTTTTGGAGTTTGTAAGAATTCTTTGGTGTCAGATTTAATCTCAGAATCTTCATTTATTATGTATGGTTTTATTTTTTTATGATTTGAAAATAACTGAGTAAAGTCTACAACCAAATCTCTAATTATTGGAAAGTTATTCATTGGCTCTACTGTTACGATGTTAGAGTTTAGCTCAGAAATTTTTGTATAGCACGCAAGTGCAGGTTTGCCATTTATTTTCATTCCACAAGAACCGCATGAAGCTTGCCTGCAAGAATATCTAACAGACACTGAAGGATCCAAGTGTTGCTTTACAGCCAATATCGTATCCAAAACAGTTGTCCATTTTTGTACAGGCACCTTAAACTCTACAAATTTTGTAGATGAATCAGATTTAGGATTATGTTTTGATATTCTAAGCGTTATTGTATTAGAAGGAGAGACTGCCGTTGAAGAAACTTCTTCTAAAATTCTTGGAGTTATTGCTGCCATCTTAAGTCATACCAAATCCTGTCATCAATATAGTTCTAGAGCCATAAGCTATGAGTGTAGCCATGGCTCCAAGACAACCATAGTTAACAGCTTTTTCATATCCTACACCTTGTTTTAATTCCAAAAGTATTACTCTTAATCCATTGAAGCCATGAACGGAAAGTAAGATCAGTACTAGTTCTAGCATTATGGCGTATGGCAGGAACTGATAATTTGCAATAACACTTTCATACTGTAAAGAATCTGAAAAGTTCTGCGTCATTCTAAACAGAATGTGAATTGCAACAAGTGCAACTGCCCCAAGAGCTGTTCCGTAATGTATTTTCATTATTACACTTTCTTGCATGTTTATTCACCAAATAATACTGCCAATCCATACATCATTGCTAATGCAGCTAGTCCTATAGAAGCCAAAATGCATAGTTTGTGTCTAGAGTTTAAGGATGCAGCTTTGTACGGATAATCTGGTCGCCCTGGTTTACCTACTCCTACTCCACCATGACCAAGCATCACCCTAATCCCATTTGCAGTATGAAAGACACACATTCCAATCACTATGGCAAGTATGATGTGGCCTTCAGTAGTTTGAGTTAACGCAAGCATTTTTTCCCAAGCTTCTTTACCATTTACTATAGAACTTGTTTCAAACACGTGAGCAATTAGATATACAAGTAAACCAAGTCCAGTAAGCCGCATCAGCCAATATGCAACACGTTCTAAACCGAATCTACCTGGATTTAACCAGCCTTTAATGCCTTCACGATTTGACTGTTTTTCCATTTAGTATTTTCTCTCCACTGGCTTGTATTTAGTAATAGTGACAGGATGTTCCTTTAGGATTGGTTCCTTGGTGTCATAATATGCCAGAGTATGGTGCAAAAAATTCTTGTCATCTCTTGCAGGATAATCAATTCTTGCGTGGGATCCTCTAGATTCTTTTCTCTTTATTGCTCCAACTAGAATAACTTCAGCAACTCGAAACATAGAATCAAGCTCCATTACATTTGTGAAATTCGTATTGTATTCAGATGCCTTGTCATCTACATGTTTCCATGTTCTTTCTTTTAGCTCACGCAGTTTCTTTAGTCCATCTATCATATCTTTTTCAGTTCTAAAGACATATGCTTTTTCGTTCATAGTATCAGTTAATTCTTGCTTTACTTCATATGGATTTACATCACCCCTTCCACGAAATATTCCATCATAGATTCTTTTTTCTTCAGCAGCTACAAGATGTAATGGGAATGGTACCATCTTTGCATCTAAAACATATTTTGCTGCAAGTTCTCCAGTAACTTTGCCCCATACTAGACATTCACTTGTTGAATTGGCTCCAAGTCTGTTTGCACCATGAACGCTGTTACAAGCAGCTTCGCCTGCAGCCCAGATGCCTTGTATTTCTGTGGCACCATCAATGTCAGTATGAATTCCACCCATCATATAATGAGCAACAGGTCTAACGTCAATTGGTTCTTTACTTGGGTCTATTCCAGAAAACTTCATTGAAATTTCTCTAATTGCGGCAAGTTTTTCTTTGATAATATCATCACCAAGATGTCTAAGATCTAGTTTTAAGCAATCAACTCCTGTTTCATTTTTAAAACCACGTCCCTCCTTCATCTCAGTCATCATTGAACGAGATACGATGTCTCTTGGTGCTAACTCCATTAATCCAGGAGCATATCTTTTCATGAACCTCTCCCCATCTTTGTTGAGGAGATATCCGCCTTCTCCTCTTGCACCTTCTGTAATCAGTATACCAGATGGCAAAATACCAGTAGGATGGAATTGGACAAACTCCATGTCTTTTAGAGCCATACCTGCTCTGTATGCCATATCTAGACCATCAGGGGTTGAGGAAAGTGCGTATGTCGAGTAGCTGTAGACTCTACCAGCACCACCGGTTGCAATGATCAGTGCTTTGCCTTTTATTGTGTAAAAGGTTCCAGATGAAAGCTCAATTGCAGTAATACCACAAAACTTCTGTCCATCATGAATTATTGACGTGGTAAACCATTCATTGTAAAATTCAATATTATCAAATTTTTGACATGTATCATACAAAGTCTGCATTTCATAGAATCCAACTTTATCTTGTGCATATGTTGCCCTTGCAAAGCTATAACCACCAAATTTTCTTTGTCCAATTTTTCCATCTTCTCGACGAGACCAAGGCATTCCCCAATGTTCTAGCTGATAAATTTCAGATGGCATTTCATGGACTAATCGCTCTACTACATCTTGGTCTGCAAGAAAATCACTTCCTTTTACAGTATCATAAATATGTGATTCCAGGCTGTCTCCTTCCTCTGGAAAAAGTACAGCTGCTGTTCCACCTTCTGCTGAAACAGAATGTGAACGCATTACTTGTAGTTTTGAAATTACTGCTATCTTGATCGCTGAACTTGTTTTTGCAGCCTGAATTGCAGCTCTTAGACCAGCAAGACCAGAGCCGACAATTAATAAATCGTGTTCTATCGTGTCGGTCATGTTTAGACCTCTTCCTTTTCAAATTAGATAAATATGTCTTATGAAGGATCAGCAAAAACTCATTTTCGTAGCAGAACTTTCATCCGAATCATTAATATATATCACTAGCGATATCACTAGTGATGCTATCACAATGGATACAGAGGGTTGGCAGTTCAGTTCCAAGAGGATTTTCAAGATATTTTATATTAGAAGCGTTGAAAAAAAATCCAAGCACCGGTAAGGAGATAATAGATGCAGCAACATTACAGAGTGGAGGCAAATGGAAGCCTTCTCCCGGATTGATTTATCCCTTGCTTGGGAGATTACTAGATGAAAATCTTATCGAAGAGACTAAAGACGGCAAATATCAGATAACACGAAAAGGTAGATCAATGACTGATGATCTTGAAACATTAAACAAGATAGTAAAAAATCAGCTTGACGTGATGTTTCGAGTTGGAAGTATAGGAAAGTTTGTTGCAATGGATCTTCTTGAACGAGTAACCAGTATAGGAAATTCACTTAGCTCAAATGTAGCAAACATGACAAAAGAAGAAACTACAAAATACAAGAAATTTTTGGAATCAGAGATGCAAAAACTAGAATCTGCCGAAAAAAAATCCCGTGGTAAAGAGATCAAGATAGATTAAACCATAAATAATTGTCTATAACACTATCACCAGTTGTCAAAGCTTAGAAAATTATTGTATGACAGTTCAAAACCACTCGTAGTTCCTGGAGTTTATGATGCAATTGGAGCCAAGATTGCTCAAAAAGCCGGTTTTGAAGCCATGTTTCAAACAGGATATGGTACTTCTGCCACGTTACTGGGAATGCCAGATTATGGATTTATTGGATCTACTGAAACAATAGAAAACGCACGTAGAATTTGCCAGGCAGTATCGGTTCCCGTCATTGTGGATGCAGACACTGGATATGGTAATCCACTCAGTGTTTGGAAGATTGTGAGAGAGTTAGAATCAGCAGGGGCTTCTGGGATATTTCTTGAAGATCAAAAATGGCCAAAAAGATGTGGGCATATGTCAGGCAAAGAAGTAATTCCAAAAGAAGAATATGCAGAAAAATTGCATGCAGCTTTGGATGCAAGAAAAAGCAAAGATTTCATAATAGTTGCAAGAACTGATGCAAGAGCTACAGAGGGACTTGATGCAGCTATAGAACGTGGACTACGTTACGAAAAGATAGGTGCAGATGCAGTCTTCATCGAAGCTCCACGATCTATTGCAGAAATGAAAAAAATTGGAAGATCAATAGATGCGCCGCTTGTTGCAAACATGATTGAAGGCGGTGCAACCCCCATTCTACCAGCAAAGGTACTACATAAAATTGGATTTAAGCTAATTTTGTATCCACTTTCTGTTCTTTTTGCAAACGCATTTGCATCTTTACAGATTCTTCGCGAATTGAAAAAAACTGGAACAACAGTGAAATTCAAAAAAAATCTTGTCGAATTCGAGCAATTCAACGACATAGTGGATTTATCAAAATTTAGAAAAATGGAAAACAAATACAGCCGTAGAACAAAATAACAAAAAGAAGGAAGAATCCTTCAAGGGTTTCCTACGAAGTGTTTCTTTTTACTTCGATTTCTATCGTGGAAACGTTCCTCGATCGTCCATCTTGTGATTGAAGTTGTTCTGATCCGATCTTGATGTTTCCGATAGAATAGCCAGCATTCTCTGTTTTTCGTGCAACTATTTGTGCAACGTCAACAGCACGACCTATGCTTAGCCCTCTTGCCTTGATAGATATTTTTGGTTGGTTTGCCAGCTGTATTAGCGTAGATGTAACATACGCCATCAGTGGTTTTTTGCCTATGAAGATAGTCTCTCTAGACTCGGACATGAGAGATGCTACAGTGTAGGATAATTTAAATCTAAGAATGAAAGAATTGGTTCGATGAATTTTCTGGTTTTATCTTTTTTAATTTTTCTTGGGATTAGTTTTGGATATGCTTATGGATATGGAGAAATCTCTGCATCAGAATTTAAAATAGTCAATACGTTGGGAGAAGAAATTAACTCACCAGTTGTAGAACAGCAACTTAACTTACAAACTTCACTTAGAAACACTAGTGATCAAAAAATGGATTGGGTATACATAGTACAAATAATCGATAAAGATGATGCCGTTGTAGATCTTAGTTTTTCATCAGGTTCACTTTTAGCAAATCAAACTTTAACAACATCTCTTTCCTGGATTCCCCACAACTACGGAACGTATAAAATTGAAACATTTGTGTGGAATAACTTACGCGATATAGATCCATTAGACACTAAATCAACATTTACCGTAACTGTGACTTAATAATTCCAATTTGAAAACCAATGTAAAACAGATTCTGATCTGATGTATCAGTTTTAAGAAAATGATTTAGGGAATGTAATTAAAAAAAGATGGACCGGGTGGGATTTGAACCCACGATCTCACCCATGCCAAGGGCGTATCCTACTAGGCTAGACGACCGGCCCAAATTTTTATAATCAGAGTGGCAGAGTCTGATTTGCAATAACTTTTTTCGTACGGTTATTAACGTTTAGCTGTATATAGAAAATCAGAGTTAACAAATCAACATAAGATATTTAACTATCTTAGAGAGCACTTTTCGCGTGGTTGTTGACAACAAAGCTACATTGACTTATGTTCAAGTGCAAAAAGAAGATCTTGCAATTTTTAGAATCGTCCCAAAAGATGGTCCTGTTCCCGAATACAAATCTGGTCAATTCATAACAATAGGAATGCACGTTCCAAGCGAGAATAAGATCATACGAAGAGCTTATTCCATTGCATCAAATCCAGAAAACAGAAAATATGTTGAGCTGTACATAAGATGGGTTAGAAAGCCACTTCCAGGTCGTTTAACTACCCAGCTTTTTAGTGCAAAAGAAGGAGACGAGATTGTTTGGGTAAAACCAACTGGTCTTTTTACACTTGATGATAAAAAACCAAATGGTGAAAAAGATGATAGACGAATAGTTTGTCTTGGTGGAGGTACAGGTCTTGCACCATTTGTTAGTCTTGCACAGTCTCTTCATGCCACGGGAAGTAAAAGGGAGCTTATAGTACTACACGGAGCAAGTTATGTGGACGAACTTGGATATAGAGAACTTTTGACTGATTTAGAAAATGAAAGTCTTGATAGAGGTAAGGACAAGTGGAATTTCAGATATAGAGCAGCCATCAGTAGGCCTCAAGAATGGTTCAATAGATCTTGGAGCGGTCAAACTGGTAGAGTAGAAACTTTTCTTCGAACAAAAGACGGCGAACCATCTCCGCTTGAGAAACTTGTAGGAGACAAGATTACAGCAGAAAATACAGTCTTTTTCATTTGTGGATGGCAGGGAACTATTGATGGGTGTATGGATTATCTTACTCCAAAGGGTTTTGTTAGTGAAAGAAACAAGAGACCAGATAAGAGCTTTGAAATAAAATACGAGTCTTACGGTTAGAAGAAAATTTTCTTTTTGAAAAGCTAATATTGTATAGTCAGAGGCTGATCTACGGGGACGTAGGTCAGCTTGGTAGACTGCCAGCCTCGGGCGCTGGATGTCGTGGGTTCAAGTCCCATCGTCCCCACCTTTTTGAAGAATTATTTTGTTATTGAAATTGTGTCTGTTTCAACACATGCAGTTCTTGGAGTAGATAGACCCACATAGCCACCATAAACACATAGTGTTCCTTCTGCTGCATTTGCAGAAATCCAAATTTGGTGTGAACCTCGCGTTATTGATTCTCGTTTTGCATTATTACCTGTATACTTTGGATCTTTTAGACCTGCAGTTTTACCAATAAAGTGTACATGTGAATCATCAGAGCTTCCGCCATACGGATTTCCTTTACCATCAACCAGTCCAACTGCTTTCCAGTTTCCAGTAACAATCCTGCTACCCATTTTAATTGAGTATTTTCCCAAAGCCGAGATCATATCTTCATCTGGACTATATGCGCCGTGACCAGAAAGTGTTACAGTTCCACGTTTTGTTTTTATCGTTGTTTCATCAATCAGGAAAGAATAGGAATTTTGAATACTGGTGTGTTCTGTGTGCTTCATTTTTTCCATGTTTGACATTGTCGCAGTTTGTTTTTTCATAGTTGTTTTGTCAGATGGCATAGCGTAACCTGATACCACTGGCATTAACAATAAGGGCAATATTACTAGCAATGAAAGAATTTTTAAATTCATTTTCTGAATTGAGTGATGAGATTACAATTTATTAGTCTTGTGCATAAATCGTCTTGCAGAAAAAATCTAAATGTAGAGAATGTGATTATTTCTCATTATTTATCAAGATATGTGAGAATTAGATCAAGCATTGAAATATGACTAGATTTCTACTATGAATGCTATTGACAGTTGCAATTTATCTTGCTCACTTGAATCCTGTTACCAAAGCACATGTGGAAATTATAGAGGAGTTGAAAAAAGAAAACCAAGTGGTTGTCATGCCGGTTGTATTTATCAAGGAAAAAGAGATCAACACAAGAAGCTTTCCTTTTAGTTTTGAATTACGAAGAAAGATGATCCATGCAATATTTGGTGATTCTGTTTCTGTTCTTTCAAATTATACATTTTATGCACCATTTATTAGGTATCTACCTCCATTTTTATCACCAGCCTCTTGGAAGATAAAAAAACAAATCTTGAGTGGTATTTCAGACAAATATTTTACATATACTGGAGATAAGGCAGAAGGATTTGTGCTTGGTCTCTATGGACTTAACCCAAAGGTAGGAACAAGGAAAACGATCTCTGCATCGTTAGTAAAGGAAAAGATGTTTGAAGCAATACTTGGAAAAGACACAGGTTGGGAAAACTATGTTCCTTCAGAGGTAGTTAAAATAATACATGAAAATTGGGATGTGGTCGAGAAGTATTCAAATTCACAAGATCTTACATATAGAATTCTTGGCATGAAATTCCCAAAACATGGGTTCTGGCAGAAATAGATTAATTACAGACTAATTCGTTGTTTTATATGAAATCTTTTACTGCAGAATTTGCTTGGTTCGATGGCAAATTTGTAAAATCCGAACAAGCAAAAGTTTCCGTTATGACTCATGCGATACATTATGGAACTTCGGTTTTTGAAGGCCTTCGAGGTTATTGGAATTCAAAAAATCTTAATATCTTTAGATTAAATGATCACATTAAAAGATTCAGAAACTCTGGCAAAGTGTATTCCATTTCATTAAAATTTACGGATGATGAAATTTCAAATGCAATAATTCAGCTCTGCAAAAAAAACTCAGTTAGACAGTCATGCTATATCAGACCGTTTTATTTTGTTGGAGAATATGGAATAAACTTGAATGTAAATGAAAAAACTCCTACTCATGTAGCTATAGTCATGTTTCCATTTGGTGATCTATTTAACAGAAATGGAATTAATGCAGGTATTTCGTCATGGAAACGCATCAGTGACAACTCAACACCACCACTGGCCAAGATGGGTGGAAATTACCTAAATTCTATTTTGGCAACACAGGAAGCCAAAAGACATGGTTATGATGAAGCAATAATGCTTGATCATTTAGGAAATGTTAGTGAAGCGCCTGGAGAAAACATATTTGTTGTAAGAAATGGCAAAGTGATAACACCGTCTATAAGCTCATCTGCGCTTGAAGGTATTACTAGAGAATCAGTTATGACATTAGCAGATGACTTTGGATATGAAGTCATAGAAAGAGAGATTCTACGTACAGAACTTTATCTTGCTGATGAGATTTTTCTTACAGGAACTGCCGCAGAAATAACCCCAGTAATTACTGTAGATGGCAAAAAAATAGGAACAGGTAAGGTTGGAAAGATAACAAAACAAATGCGCGCGCTATATTCAGACATAACATCTGGAAGAAATGAGAAGTATTCAGACTGGATAACTGGTGTATACTAGACATGAGAGTTGTTCAGATAGGCACTGGAGGATGGGGGAAAAATCACGCGAGAGTTCTTTCACAACTAGGGGTACTGAGCGCAGTATGTGATGCAGATCTTGGTAGAGCAAAAGAATTTGGGACAAAATTTTCTGTAAATCACTATTCATCAATTGAATCACTCTTAGATTCCGAAAAATTTGATGCCGCCTTCATTTGCACTCCAACTTCAACTCATTTTTCCATAGCTACAAAACTTCTTCAACAAAAAAAGAATGTGTTTGTAGAAAAACCTATGACGTATCTTTCTCATGAAGGAGAAGAATTATTAAAATTAGCACAAAAGAACAAGGTAATTCTTACTTGCGGGTACATTGAAAGATTCAACCCGGCAGTCGCACTAGTAAAAGAATATGTCAAATCAAAAAAATATGGAGAATTAATAATGCTTGAATTTCACAGAGAAAATAGAATGCCTTTGCACATAAAAGATGTAGGCATAATTTATGATACTTCGGTGCACGATATTGATACAGCCATGTGGCTTTTTGACGATACCCCTGAAGTAGTATTTGCAAGATCTGGAAAGATAAGACATGATCATGAGGATTTTGCAACAATAATGCTTGGTTTCAGAGATAGTAGAATAGCTATCATTTCTTCAAATTGGATAACGCCAACAAGAGTGAGAAAATTTAATGCAGTCTGTACTGATGCAATAATAACTTCAGATTTCATTTCACAGGAAGTGAAAGTTGAAACAAATAATGGTGCAGAAATACCAAGAAAGGAAGTTGAAGAACCACTGCTATTAGAAATAAAGAACTTCCTTGCGTCTGTAGAAGGCAAAGGAGAACTATTAGTGAAACCAGAGCATGCAGTAAACACAACAAAAATTGCAGAAGCAGCACTTTTATCTAGTCAAAAGGGAACTCCAATTTATCTAGATTTGAAATGAACAAAAAGATGATGGAGATTTTGGCATGTCCAATGGACAAACATTTTCCTCTCGAGATTTTTGAATCTGATTCAAAGGATCAAAATGTATCAGAAGGTGCAATTTATTGTACGAAGTGTTCTAGATTTTATCCCATAATAGAAGAAATTCCAATAATGCTACCAGATGAATTAAGAGACAAAAATCAAGATATTGAATTTTTGAAGAAAAATCAATCAAAGCTACCAGAGAAGATAACAAAACAAGCATCCCCATGGCATTTGTGAATAGATAAATGGTAACAAATTTTATTTCAGAAAAAGCGAAAATAGGCAAAAATGTCAAGATATGGCATTTTTCTTATGTTGGTGACAATACAGAGATTGGAGATAATGTAAAGATAGGATCACTTGCACACATAGACTACAATGTAAAGATAGGCGATAATACTTTGATTGAGGGAATGGTCTACATACCTCCACTTTCCCGCATAGGAAAAAATGTCTTCATAGGTCCTGCCGCTGCACTTACCAATGATCCATACCCTACAAGCAAGAAGATGATTGGAGTTACAGTAGAAGATGGCGCAGTAATAGGTTCAAGGGCAGTCATCAAAGCAGGAGTCACAGTTGGTAAAAACAGCGTAGTTGCAATGGGAGCTGTAGTAACAAAAGATGTTCCTCCAAATACGGTAGTAGCAGGAGTACCTGCCAAAGTCAAATATTCCAGAGAGGAATATGATAAAAAAAAGAAAGCATGGGAAAATAGTTAATTTTTGATCTGTTTATTGAACATCCAATTCTTGATCTTTATGAGAACGTAAATCCAGCCAATTACTAGAACTATTGCAACAACAGCTTTTACCATAGAAGCATAATACAATTGTGAAGATCCAAATGTCAGATATCCATCTATTGAGATTTGTGAGGTAACCGTAATCAACAATTGGCCACCACCTATGATTAGTAACCACATTACAATAATAAATAAAAAAATTTCTTTCATATTTTTATTTCCATCATAAACGTTGTAATTATAGCAAGAATTGCAGAAAATAATGCTAGTTTGAAAATTACAAATCCAACTTGTTTTTCAGTCATAGGTCCAGATGTAAGAATTAATCTAACCAATGTAACTGGTGCAGATTTGTCTGTAGTAGCCATTAGTTTAAAGTCATCAGTATGGGTTACAGGGTTTGATTTTATCTGCCTATGTTCTACTATGCGCTTTACACTAGATAAAAATAAAAATGAATTTATCACCGCGGGTAAAAGTGCTACAGCCGCAATTATTTCCACATGGCCTACTATTGCAATCACTCCATACATTGCACCAAGAGTAAGGGCGCCAGAATCGCCTGGAAATATTCTACTAGGAAATTTATGATATTTATAAAATGCCAATGAAACAAATCCTAGTGGAAGACTTGCAATTGCAATCTCATAATTTTGAAGTATTAGAAGAGATATCGTAAGAGAAAAACTCGCAATAGTTACAAATCCACTTGCTACACCATTTAAAACATCAATTGAATTAATTGTATTTCCAGTAATTGGAATTATGAATATCACTATTGCTAAATAGAGAGCCGGAATACTAAATGAACCAAAAAGTGGAAATGCAAGATTTGAATCATATGAACCAAGCAAAATAATTGGAATTGCAGCTCCTGCAAGCGCTACTGGTTTAAACCAGCCACCTAGAACTTTTCTATCATCTATAATTCCAATCAAGAATGCAAGTGATGTGGTGATGAGAATAGCTATGATTTCTTTTGTTGGAAAAAATGCATATAACACAAGTTCAGATATTACAATTCCAATTATCAGAGAAGGACCTCCAGGTCTTGCCACCATAGCTCCTCCCACTCTATTGTAATCTTTTACTGTAAGATTTCTTTTTTCTAATGCACGTATTAGAAATGGAGTAATGGTGTAAACCACAAAGAAAGATATGATTGAAACTGACACGGCTGCAACAATCTGGGGAAGCATCATGATACCTTTTGTAATTGTGTCTTTATGTTTTCTGCAACAGATACGCCTATTTTGTCTATTTTTGCTAGTTCTTTTATTGGAATTTTAGACAGGTCTTCCAAACTTTTTATGCCATTTTTGTAAAGTGCGCGTGAACGAATTCTGCCTATACCGCGTATCTTTACTAGCTCTATCAATTCCTCTTTTATTCCGTAAGAGATTCTTTGTCTGAGAGTGTTCAATTCATCTAAGAGCTCATCTCTTTTCTCTAGCTTGGCAAGTTCATATAGTGAGTATACAAGCCAGTCACCATTTTCTACCATCCTATGCATGTCACCTGATTCTATTCCCAGATTATCTGATAGAAATATCTCGCTGGACTCATTTATCCAGGCATGCATTGCAAGAAGACTACGTGAACAATCGTATTCTGAAATACTCTCAATTAGTTCAGATACATGGTTTTCAAGCAGTGTTCCTATGGTTTCGTAGTCTTTATTTCGTAATGAGAATTTGGGGAAAAAATCCTCACATGTTGTAATAAGGTGCAGAAACCCAAAAGTGTGATTTTTTCGTTTTGAAGTTTTTTGTAAAGATTTTCTAAAAGAAACAGCTGTGAGCGGATCAATGTAAAGCATTGATGTTTTTTTGCCAAATTCTGTTGCTACAAACCTATTTCCTTTTTCTTTTATCAGTTCTTCTAGTTCAAGATAGTCTAAGGTGATTTGTACCTTAAATTTTATAGTGGGTTTTCTAACCTGCGAGCCTGCTAGAGTTTCAGAAAAAAAATCTATTATTTCCTCTTTTTTGATTCCAGGACTTGTAGATATTAAACTTAGAATATGAGATCTTAGTGCTCTGTCATCGGTTAGTTTTGATACAATTGGTTCAGGAGTACCATTCACATAATAATCAATTAATTCAGTACTGTTTGAATTTCCAACAATAATTGCCTCACCAAATGCATCATATTGTGGCCTACCTGCTCTTCCACAGAGTTGTTTATACTCTAAAATACTAATTGGTTTATTTCCACCAAATTTTGCATCATATCTATTTATGTTAGATATTACTACGCGTCTTGCTGGAAGATTTACTCCAGCTGCCAGTGTTGGGGTAGATGCAAGTAATTTTATTTTTCCACTTCTAAATTCAGATTCTATGATCTCTCTACATTTTTGATTGAGGCCAGCATGATGAAATGCCACACCTTTTTTCACAAGAGTAGCGAGATTTTTTATTAGATCAGTGTGCTCGTTGTCATCAAGAATTTCTTGTGATATTGCCTCAAGATCATGTTTTACATCTTCCGGTAGACTTTTACCTACAACGTCTGCGGCCTTTGCTGCAAGTGAAGCAGAACGAGATCTTGTTTCAGCAAACAAAATTGTTTGTCCTCCATTTTTTAGAGAATCTATGCCTAGATCTACAGATGGTCCACGCATGCTTGTTTCAATTTCAAAGTATTTACCATCCTGCATTGTCACTCTGCCTCCATCGTAAACTCCTTCTGAAAGAGGAACTGGCCTCCAATTGTTTTCTACCAATTCGCATCCAATCCAAGATGCAATCTCGTCCGCATTAGTGACAGTTGCACTAAGAGCAAGGATCTGTGGTTTTTGTTCCAATAACTTTAGTTTTGTCAGCACGATCTCAAGGGTAGGACCTCTATCCTGATCTCCAAGAAGGTGAACTTCATCAGCTATGACAAGGCTTAGATCATCAATCCACTCTGCACCATGACGAATAAGTGAATCCATTTTTTCATTTGTTAATACAATTACATCACTTTTCTCAATATTTTTGTCTGCTATATCGAAGTCACCTGTAGATATTTGCACTTTTATTTTTCTTTCAAAATCTAACGATTCTAATTTTTTGAATTCGGAAAACTTTTCTGATGCTAATGCTCTAAGCGGGCTGAGATAGATTATTTTTCCTTTTTTTGCAAATAGATGATTCATAATAGCAAGCATTGCGATAAGCGTCTTTCCACTTGCAGTTGGTGCAGACACGAGTATGCTTTTTCCTTCCAGCAAACCTGCGTTTACACTATTTTCTTGTGGTGGATAGAGTTCAACATATCCAAGAGAGTTTAGAAATTCAATTGCAGGTTTTGGTAGATTAATTTGTGATACTTTCATACCCGGTTATAATGACCGGGTTTTGATTCATAAATAGCTGACTCACGTTGCAGTTTTTTGATATATTTACGTGCCTCATCTTCTGTAAATTTGCCTGTCTTTGCAAGCTCTTTGACAAATACTTTTTCTTCAACTGGTCGTTTTTCGTCGCCTTCAAGAGATTTCATTACGTCCATGAATAATTGCATTTTTGAGACTTCGCTGTGTGGTTTACCCTGAAGCACTCCAAGATCGACTTGACCTGTATTAACATCTACTCCAGCGTCTTGCAGCATGCTTTCTATCAAGAAAATAGCACGTTCTGCATCTTCGGCGTCAACTTGATTTTTCATCAAGAGTCTTGCCCTGGCAGTAGAGAGCCTAACCAATCCTTCAAGTTGTCTTGGAGTCACAGTTATCATTCCTTCTGATTCCACATTTCTCATTTTCATGTAATATTCTAGAATTTTATCTTCAGCTTCTTTTGTCAGAACTGGTTCTATTTTTTTAGCATATGACAAGTATTTTGTGAGAATATCTACATCTATGAGCGATTTTGTATCAGGTACTGAGTTTCTATGTAGATTAAGGATGTGTTTTGCAATTCTGGTATCTTTTTCTTTTGACGGAACATCCCTCACTACAAAAATCAAATCAAATCTTGTAAGAAGTGGAATTGGAAGATTTACATTTTCTGTAATGTTTTTGAACGGATCATATTTCCCATACATGGGATTTGCTGCTGCCAAAATTGATGTTCTCGCATTTAGAGTAGCTACAATTCCACCTTTTGCAATGCTAGCAGATTGTTGTTCCATTACTTCATGTAAGGCACTTCTATCTTCTGGTTTCATTTTGTCAAATTCATCAATACAAACAAGACCTTGATCACCTAGAACAACTGCACCAGCTTCTAACATCATAATACCAATTTTGTCTCGTACAACTGCGGCGGTAAGTCCTGCAGCAGTAGAACCTCTACCCGAAGTGTATAATCCTCTAGGTGCAATTCTAGCACAAAACTTTAGCATTTCACTTTTCGCAGTACCAGGATCTCCAACAAGAAATATGTTGATATCACCACGAATTTTTGCTCCATCTGCAAGTATTCTTTGTGTGGAACCTACAATCAAAAGCAGAATTGCTTCTTTTATCAGATCTTGTCCGCTAATGTGTGGCGCAAATGATGCAATTAATCTGTCATAGATATCAGTATTCTTTCCAAGCGATTTGATTATCTTTTCTTCATCTGGAGAAATTTCTTCTCTTTCAGTACTTCTTGATGTTTTGGTTCCTCTACCTCCAAGAAATTCAATGTTATTTCCCTGTATCCTTAATCTGTAAATTCCACTTTTTCCTCGCATTGATGGAATATGTTCCTGTTCGATTCTTACAATACCTGTGAGTATTATACGATCTCCTGGTCTTGCATTATCAACCAGATCTTGAAGCACTGTAACATCTACATAATGCGGAAGCTGACCTGGTGGTAAATCTTCTGGTAATTCTTGTAGTCTTACCATTTGAAAATCAATAAATCTGCTCTTTTCTGGACTGAGCTCTAGATCTTTATGAGTACATCTTCCTTCACTGCATTTTAATGGTTCATTGAACTCTAGTCCTTTTTCATGAACTACTGTAGTTTGGTGACCTTCAGGACATAGATAAACAAGTTCTTTTGCTAACGGCTTTATCTCAGATGATCTTACAACCATTCCAGAAACACTTGTCATTTTTCCAATGATTTCGGCGTTTATCTCACGTAAGCTGCGTTGTGCTGGATAATTTGCTATTCTTACTCTTACATCATATTGTATTTTCTCGGCATATTGCGGAAATCTTTCCTTAAGGATGCTTTTTATTGCGCCCGCAAAGGCAGATAACATTTCATCAGGATCAGTGTTAAAAACAGATTCTATTTCTGGATGTGATACAAGATCATTGTAATCAACTACAAGATATTGAGTTTTTTTTGCCATCATCTGGTCTATTTCTTCTACATATTTGTAAACACCAGATTTATCCTTAAACTGAGTCAGAAATTCTTTAACTTGATCTGATCGCTTTTCCGGTGTTGACACAGGTTCTGAAAGTGCAGTCATTTTTTATCACCCAAGACTTGTTTTTGAAATTCTATGCTTTTTGAATGTACTGAATCAAAAAGGGCACGTTCCTCTATTGATAGTTTTTTTGCTATATCAGATGTTAACTTAGAAGAGTCTGCAAGTTTTATTATTTTTCCTTGTCTTTTTCGCATCAATGTATTCAACATACTTTCAATCTTGTCAGAATCCTGCTGTGGAAGTCTTTTCATATAAGATCGTACTTTGATGTAAAAATCAGATTCAAGTGTAGAAAGATCAAAATCTCCTTGTACATTTTCCTTTACTAGTGCTTGCTTTAACGCAACAACCATATCAGTATCCTGAACATCTACAAGTTTTTCTGATGCAAGTACATCGGCTACCCAACGCGGTATGCTTAGAATTTCACCATGTTTTGCATCTAAGGATACTTCAGCTGCATCAATTTTCATATCATGATTAAAAGTGACTTTAACATCCTGTAATCGATATCCTACTGTATGGACTTGGGAAAGGTCTGAGAGTTCCAACATGCCTCAAGCTCTGTTCAAGCATTTAATGTAAGCGATCGATCAATTCCGTTAACAAGTAGCTTTGATCATTTGATCTTAGACGTAATTTATTAGTGAGAAACCGAGGTATCAGCCTATGACTGAATCTACCATGTGGGTGGAAAAGTATCGTCCGGTTAAGCTTTCCTCCGTACTAAACCAGAAAGAAGTAATAGGCAGCCTAAAATCACTTTTGAAAAATGTAGGTGAAATACCACACCTGATGTTTTCTGGTTCTGCAGGAGTAGGAAAAACAACTACGGCCATGTGTCTAGCAAGGGAGATCCTTGGAGATTATTGGAAAGAATATACGCTTGAGCTTAATGCGTCTGATGAACGTGGCATAAACATGGTAAGAGATAGGGTAAAAAAATTTGCGCGTTTTTCAGGATTGGATACAAAGATTCCATTTAAGATAATAATTTTAGATGAGGCTGATGAAATGACTTCAGATGCACAAACAGCATTACGCAGAATTATAGAGGACACTGCAAAATATTGTAGATTTATTTTAATTGCCAATAACATATCAAAAATAATAGAGCCACTTCAGAGTAGATGTGCCGTATTCAAATTCACAAGAATTTCTGAAGATGATATCACATCACATCTTGAGGAAATTTGCAAGAAAGAAAAAATAAAGTTTGATGAAAAAGGGCTAGAGACTATTTACAATTATTCAGAAGGAGACATGCGACATGCCATAAATATTTTACAAGCTACAGCAAGCCTTGGAATTGTAAACGAACCAAATGTGAAATCATCTGCTGGGCTTACAAAAACAAGTGATGTTAGTGGAATTCTAAAGCTTGCAATCGCAGGCAAGATCTCCGAGGCTAGAAATAAAATGATAGAGCTCATCAAAGTTTATGGTATGTCTGAATCAGACTTTTTGAAATATTTAAACGAGGAAACATACAAGATGAAGACAAGTAATCTTGATCAGATTTTAGAAGTCATAGCAAAATATGATTACCGACTAATTATTGGTGCAAATCCAGAGATTCAGCTTTCAGCACTTTTAGCTGAGATTGGCAAGATAGAAAAATAGCGCAGAGAGAGGGATTTGAACCCCCGCGTGCTTGCGCACATAGGCTCTCAAGGCCCACGCCATGCCGGGCTAGGCGACCTCTGCGGATTTCGTTCATAAAAACTAGTTAAAATTTGTTTAAGATTTTCGGCATGTATCACAGAAGTGGATTAGAGAAAATCAGGGATTCAAGTACGGATTACGCCAATTTTGACTAGATATTGAATTCCATTTGCAAATGTCTTGTCATCGATTTCACCGTTTGACCACCACTTGGCGTTGTTTCTAACCCAGTCAGGAATTTTAACTTCATTATTTGCTTGTTCATTTTCGGTTGTGGGTATTTTTATTATCCCTTCTTTGATCATATACTGGATTCCATTTGCAAATGTCTTGTCATCGATTTCACCGTTTGACCACCACTTGGCGTTGTTTCTAACCCAGTCAGGTATATCGATTTCTGTATGAGATACCTCCCCATGTCCGCCTAGGTGGATTTCAGTTGTGAATGTTATTGGTTCGCTGATGAATGTTCTAGTATGGTCTATTGTTACAATGGTAGCTTTTAGTGTGTAAAGTGCATTTTCAGAAAATATGTTTTGCAATATCTGAATATTGCTGCCATAATCTTTCATCCAGCCTCCAAGAATTGGTTCTACCGCGGCTTTGATTTCTCGTTTATTAGGTTGATCAAAATCTTTGTGTTTAAAATCAATTGTAATTTCTCCATTTTTATCATAGAATAATTCATTCATGAGGGATTTTCCCATCCCTTCTTTATAGATAGCAAGTTGTATTGATACTTGTTCAAAGTTTTTCTTATTAGTTTCATCATACAATATCATTGTCAGTGTAAAATCTTCATTGATTGCAATATTTTCTGGAAATACAAAATCCATCACTGCGATCCTGTTCCCAAGTGAAGCAGGCGGATTTTCATGATGTTGTGCAAATACAGGCAGAGTAGAACTAGAAATCAACAAAAATAGTATAGCAATAACTAACTTTTTCATTCAAGAAGCTGGCATATTTGTCATCTATTTATTGTTTTTCAGATAACCAAGTTTATATTTCAAAAATGTAAATTTTGATTAGGTTGTCTGAAAAAAAACTCAAGTCGATTTCAGTTTTTTTGCCAGAGGAAGTAGTTTGTAGTAGCTTACAAAAAATTGGATTTGTAGAGCAAGAAACTGCAACAACAACTAGTGATGGCAAATTCTGGAAAAAGACGCTCTATGCAAAAGGGGAAGAAACAATTTCTATATCTGAAGAGCTTGGCGACTATTGGCCAAAGGATCCTATAATATCAATATGTGGTTTACCAAGTACAATTAAGACAATTCTAGGAGATCTAGATGCCGTCCTTTGAGTGCAATGAACCACAGTTCATAGAGAATATCAGACGCCTTTTAGAATCGGAATCAAAGTTTGTAGTAAATAGAAGAGTACAAGTTTATGATGATCGAAAGTATGGCCCCGCAGGACTTCCTGATGAGACATTTTCACAGTTTTCCTCAATTCTGACTAGAAAGAGTCAGAGATCATCAGTATATGCTAAAACACATTTTCTTGATGACTATCACCACAAAGTGTATTTTCTGCAGGATCTGCTCCATTCTTCTTCTAAAATGAAATACCCTGTCTTACACATACCATACTACAAGGTAGAGTATTCCTTCAGAATTTGGGGAAATTTTTACCACTATATTTTTGATGTATTGTTTAAGCCAAAAATAGCCATAGAGCAAAAAAGAATAATTAAAAAAATGAATCAGAAAATAGAAGAAGATTCTACTATGTTGATACACGTTTTGCAGTTTGAACCACCTCCAGAAAAAATGCTTGAAATAGATCTGCCAAAAAAAGTTCTTGTTTTAGATTTTAAAAAAACAAATAATCCTCTAGAGAATTGAATTAAAAATAAAGAAAAGGTGAAGTTCTAGTGATGTGCGTGTGGATTTGCTGTACCAGAACCTAATGTCTGATATGTGCCTGCAGCTTTTTCATGGTATTCCAGATTGGATTGATCAACTTTGATTGCTAGTGGTGGACAAACAGAAACACATGCCATGCACCAAATGCAGTCATGTTCTCTAATTGGATCTGCCTTGTCGGAACGATCTAATTTTTCTTCCTTTACAGTTTTACCAGTTCCAGCAAACGTTTCGTTAATTGCCTTTATTGCAGGAATATCTTTTTCTGTTCTGTACCATTGAAAGACTTGTACTGGACAAGCTTCAATACATGCACCATCGCCGACACAAGAATCCCAGTCTACTGCGACCATTGTGCCACTAACACCAATTGGTTCTAATTTTTCACCGTGGGCCTTGTATGCTTCTATACATGCAGGATCTTCCGCTGCTTCTGCCATTCTACCTGGACCCCATACAAAGTGAAAGTGTTCGCCATCTGCGTGTTTTATTTTTCCAATTACTTCATATCCTTTTGGAAAAGTGTCTACGATTGGCATGAAAATTTTAGATATAATATGTTATTTAAACCTAGACAAAATTAGTTTGAACTAAGTCTAGCGATCTCTGTGTTATGAATTTCCACATTAGCCTGATCAACTTTGATTGCTTTGGTTGGACAAACCTCTACACATGCCATGCACCAAATACAGTCAGCCTCTTTTACTGGGTTAGCCTTGTCGGTATAATTCAGTCTGTCTCTTCGGAGTGTTTTACCGGGATTTTTGTACCATTCAAAAACTTTGACAGGGCAGCTCATAAGACATATTCCGTCCGCAATGCACGAGTCCCAATCTACTGCAACAAATGTACCATGAATTCCAATCGGTTTGATTTCTTCTCCCTTTGTGGCATAATCTGCCTTGACATTTTCATCGGAAGCAGCTTCAGCAAGTTTGCCAGGACCCCATACAAGATGATGATTATCACTCAAAGGATCTTTGGATTTTCCAGTAACTGTGTGATTTTTTGGAAAGTCTGGATCTATTGGCATCGTAAATCACTCCTAATTGAATAATTAAAGTGTATTCAAGATAAATTCATATCTTCAGATCATTGTTTTGATTTATTGGGAATTTTCAAATATGATGTTTATAGAAGTCCAAATGTAGGTATCTATACCAAAGTTAACGATAGTTTTGTCTTTGTACCAAATGGTTTTGCAACAACAAAAGCAAAAAATCTTGCTGAGTTTCTAAAAACAGATTATATTTTCACCTCAGTTGCAAACACGAGACTGCTTGGGCCTCTCATGGTCATCAATAACCACGGCATAATACTACCTAACTCTGTTTTAGATGACGAAGTTGCACATCTGAAAAAATCTACAGGACTTAATGTATCAGTCTTGGATACAAAGTACACAGCACTTGGAAACTTGATTTGTGTTAATGACAAAGGAGGCATAATGTCACCTATGATTCCAAGTGAATTTGTAAAAGCAGTAGAAGATGCATTAGGAATTGAAATAATACGAAAAAGAATAGCTAAATATCATCAAGCAGGAGCCATGGCAGTTGCTACATCACGTGGCGGCATAGTTCACCCAGATACGGAAGAAAACGACATTAAGATTATGTCAGAGGTTTTAGGAGTGGAACTTGAAGCCGCTACAATTAATGGTGGTATACCGTACGTTGCATCAGGAATATTAGCAAATAACAAATCTCTTGTGGTTGGCACTCTAACAAATGGACCGGAGCTTGTTATGCTTACACGCGCATTTAGAATTGAAAATTAGATTTTGGATCAGATAATATAGATTCAATAAGAATTTGTTTTTCTGTTCCATCTTTCATGTTACGTACAACTACAGAGTTTGAGGAATATTCCTTTGGTGCCACTATAACAGCAAATTTTGAATTGCTTGCCATTTCCATTTGTTTTTTCAATGGTTTACCAATCAGATCTGCTTCTGCTGCTATTCCTTTCTGTCTTAGTTGAGAAACAAGATTCAATGCGACTTTTTGCATTTCATCATTAACAAATGCTACCCAAACCTGCGGTGTAGAGATGCCAACATCAATCCCTTGTTTTTCTAAAGAGAACATTATTCGTTCCACTCCACCAGCAACCCCAGTTGCACCAAGATCTTCTCTTCCAAATGCCTTTGTTAGTGTGTCATATCTTCCTCCACCTACTAATGCACCAAGATCAGAGGTTTGATCAAAGGCCTCAAATACAATACCAGAATAGTAATCAAGACCCCTTACAATTCCAAAGTTTATTCTAACGTTGTTAACTTGTCTGTTTTTTAGAGAGACAAACAGTTGTTTTAATTTGTCCCAATTTTTTAGACCACTTACATCAAAATTTCTTTCTATCTCTTCAGGAGTGCCCTTGATTTTAGAGAAATCCAGGATCTTTTCAAGCTCAACATTTGAGTAGCCTTTTTCTTGATATTCTTTTATGATTTCTTGCCGCTTCTTTTTTTGAATCTTATCTACTGCTCTGAGCATATCTCCAACTAGAGTGGATGAATTGGACTTGAAGATTTGATGTACGTATGATTCTACAAGTTCTCGATCACATATGTCTATTACAATGTTTTGCAATTTTAGATTAGAAAGAAACTTTGATGTAAACTCAATTATTTCGGAATCAGATTCTAAATTTGGTTGACCATAGATTTCTACATCCCATTGGTGAAAAAATCTGTATCTTCCTTTTTGTGGCTCATCATATCGCCAGACACCTCCAAATGCAGATAGTTTTGCTGGCAGTTTCATTGATTTTTGTGAAACTGCATATCTAGTGAGGCCTATAGTGAAATCAAACCTTAAAGCGACATCTCTGTCTCCCTTGTCTTTAAAATAATAAATTTCATTTTTTATTGATGGCCCACTTTTTGTTTCTATTACAGAAAGTAATTCAATTGGAGAAGGTTCCATGAATTGGAATCCGAAAAGATTTGAGGTTTCAATGAATTTCTGCCTGATATATTCTATTTTTGTAGTTTCGTTAGATGTGATATCTCTCATTCCACGTGGTAGTTCCAAATTCAAAAATCACTCTAGTTCCAATGCATTTAGACCTTACTGATCTCTATAGTCGTTGTAATAATAACATGTGACTTTACAATGAATTAATAGAAGACAGCCACAAGAGCTGTTCAATGGTGTATCGATATCTAGAACACGTAACAGATGCGTTCATAGAGGTTACGGAAGACAGTCTTGAAGAAGCTTTTGCAAGTGCAGGTATGGCAGTTGTTGATACGGTGGTAGATATCAAATTAGTTGAGGAAAAAATAGAAAAAAACATCATGGTTAGCGGCAATGATCTGAACAATTTACTTTACAACTGGCTTGAAGAAATAATCATACTTACAATAACTGAGGGGTTTGTAGCAAAAAAATTCTCGGTGAAAGTGTTAAAAAACGACAATTACAAAATTATAGCTACCGCCTCTGGAGAGGAAATCAATTTTGAGAAACATCATTTCAAGGTAGAGATCAAGTCACCAACACTTCACCTGATGGAGATAAAACAAGAAAAGCAAGTTATGATGAGATTTCTTCTTGATTTGTAAACAAATTATTAAATATCAATTATTTCTACATTGATCTCCACATGATCGATAAAGAAATCGACGAGATAATGCGAAGAAAATTAGCTGAGATGACTAGCCAGAAAGAACAAGAGATACAAGAACTAACTGATGCGAATTTTGATGATGTTGTGTCTAGTGATACACCTGTTTTAGTGGATTTCTGGGCTACGTGGTGTGGTCCGTGCCAATTTATGCTTCCGATATTTGCAAGACTTGCAAGGAAATTCAAGACGATAAAATTTGCTCGCGTAAATGTTGATGATGCACAAAGTGTTGCTGCAAGATATGGAGTATATGCAATTCCAACGTTTCTAATGTTCAAGAATGGTCAAGTAGTAGACAAGGCAGTGGGTGCGGTGGGGGAACCTGGCCTTAATATGCTTGCTCAGAAATATTCCTAGTAACCGTACATCGGATTTAGCTTTCTTTGTATTTGTATAATCTCATGTAATACTTGCAATTCTTCAGGGTTTAGTTTATGTGAGAATCTTTTGAGTAGAAGCTTTGCCTCTGGTGCTGGAGGAAAAGAATACAGAATTTCTTCTTCTGAGATTTGTCTACCTATTGTTATGTTTTGAATTGAAACAGCCACTTCTTGATCTTTTCTTGCCACATCGATGTTTTTTCCATTATCCTGAATTTGATGCAATATGCCAATTTTTTTACCATCTGCATTCATTATAGGAACCTTTTGTCGTAGTGTACCAACATCAATGCGGGCACCAAAAACTGCAGGGTTACTTTTTCTAAATATGTATCCTTTAAGAAAAGTAAACTTGCATACTGGTGTGAGTTCTCCAAATATTGCATTTTCTTCGTTTGCAGTGTCTTCCTCTACCCAGTGCGTGTAATTGTCAATTAGACTATAGATTACCTGATCATGAAATATTCTTACATGATTAGAGTCAGCTTCTTCTTGTGCATCATCAAGAATTTTCACATTAAATGCAATTACAACTCCTAGATGTCTGTCTTTTTCTTTGACTGCTAGTGCTTCAACAACGTCACGTCGTGTAACAGGTCCAATATCGGCCAAGGTAATAGGGATATTTTGGCGTTTTAGCATGTCAGTTAGTGCTTCAAGAGAACCTATTGTATCACATTTGAGTATGACACCCTTTGTATCAGCCTTGATAAAAACAGATTTCATTTCAGATTCAACTAGTTTTTTGAATTCTTCAATTCCAGATTCATTTTCTGCTACATATACTGGGCTTCCAGGTAATACTCCCTCTAGATCAGGCGAGACGATTTTGATGCCAGCTGCTGCATGTACTTCATTAACAGGTCTGAACTTGTCACGCGGATCTCTCATCTCATCAAGTGGTTTTGGTAAAAGTAGTGCCTTTGCTTTAGTAACAACCACGGAATCTCGTTTTGCAACTATTATAGAATCTCCTTTTTTGAGCAGTCCATCAATCAGAATGATGTTTGCAGTTACACCCAGTCCAATTTCATCTTTAACTTCAAGCACTATTCCTCTTGCAGATTTTTCTTTTTGTTCTAGTTTTTGTTGCATGTATTGCTGTGTAAGACCAACTAACACAGCCAATAATTCTGGAATTCCTTCTCCAGTTCTAGCACTTACAGGGACTATAGAAACTTCTTTTTTGAAATCTTTTATTCTGTAAAATGCTTCGGAGTTATAGCCGAGAATAGATAATGTCCCGACAACGTTGTAAAGTAATTCGTCAAGTGCAGTTTGTACAAACGGATCCTGTTCTTTTATTGATTGAGAGATGAACATGGTTTTGGGTTTTTTCCAGCCAGAGACCATATCTATTTTGTTTAGTGCTATTACAAACGGGACTTTCCTGCTTTGCAATATTTTCAAGCTTTCATTGGTCTGCGGTTGAAATCCTCGGTTCACATCAACTACTAAAATTGCAATGTCTGCAGCAGAACCTCCACGTGCTCGTAGGTTTGTAAATATTTCATGTCCAGGAGTATCAATCACCAGCAGACCAGGAATCTCGTCCTTTCCACCTATTTTTTCATATAGCGGACCACAAACTTTTTTGATTGTATCTGGTGGAAGAAAGCTTGCACCTATGTGCTGTGTAATTCCGCCAGCTTCTCTGCCTTGTACACCAGTTCCACGAATATTATCAAGTAGCGAGGTCTTTCCAGAATCAACATGACCTAGAACTACTACAATGGGCTGTCGTATTTGCAACCTCTTTTCACTTGAATACTACAGATACTTCCTTTTCAAAACTTTCCTTAGAATCAGAGGCGTGAATTATGTTATCTGTAAATCCGAGGCCAAAATCTCCTCGTATTGAACCTGGGGCAGCCTCAAAAGATTTTGTAGAACCGATCATGAGTCTTGTGGTAGCTACCGCATTATTGCCTTCTATTACGGCTGCAACAACCCTACCAGACGTAATGAAAGATACCAATTCACCAAAAAATGGCTTTGACTTATGATCAGAATAGAATTCTTCTGCCATTTCTTTTGTGAACATAAACATTTTTAGTTTAACTATTTTGAATCCTTTGTTTTCAAATCTTGTAAGAATTTGTCCGACAATTTTCCTTTCTACACCGTCAGGCTTTACTATGAAAAGCGACTGCTCAGTCATTTTACTTTTTGACCTTTATTCCGCCTTTTACGTACTTGTTTGTCCACTTTAGTCTTCTTGGGTCACGCTTTAGTACTAACATGTTTTTTTTGCATTTTGACGAACAAAACCAAAAAACAGTTCCATCGTTTTTGACAAGCATTGTCCCAGATCCTTTTGCTACTGGACGATTACAAAAACTGCATGGTTTTACTAGAACGCTCAATTTATAATCACTTTATCTTTCTTGCTTCACGTTCTGTTTCTCTTAACATCAAAATGTCAGACATTCGTACTGAACCCTTAACGTTTCTTGTCAGAATTCTTCCTTTGTCTTTTCCTTCCATTATCTTTACTCTAACTTGAATTACTTCACCGGCAATTCCTGTCCTACCTACAATTTGGATAACTTCAGCTGGGACTACTGTTTCAGTGGTACTCATTTGCTAGCTTGCCCACCTTTTAGTTGTGAAAGTGATGCTACTATTTGATCAATGATATGTTGTGCATCTCCTGCATCTAAGATTGCAGCCGCTGCAGAAGTAACATCGATTCCAAGCGCCTTACCTAGTTCTTGTCGGCTTGGAACAAATGCATATGCTGCACCATGTTCCTCGCAAAGTATTGGAAGGTGTGCCACTACTTCAGGAGGTTCTACATCCTCAGCAATTACCACAAGCTTACTTACTCCTCGCTCTATTGCTTTTGTGACTTCATTGGTGCCTTTCTTTACTTTTCCACTCTGTTGAGCAACTCTTAGTGCTTCATAGATTGGACTGACCAAGTCTTCCGGTACTTGAAATTTTACATAATAGGCCTTAGCCACATGTATCACCCAAAGGGATCATTTCCATCCTTAGTGTGCTTCCAATTGGTTTTAAAAGTGTTATCTGCCAAGAATTGATTTTATTTTTTCCATGTATTTTTCAAAAAGAGCATCAAGTTTTTCTTCCGAGTCAGACTCAGCGTAGATTCTGATTATCGGTTCAGTTCCGCTTGGTCTTACCATTACCCAATTTGACGTATCAAGTATAATTTTGATACCATCAGTTGTGTCTTTTTTGTGTTCAACATTACTTAGAGTTTGGATTATTTTTATTGCCTCATCTTTAGAGCATTCTATTTTACCTTTTTTTGTAAACGATGATTGTAAAAGTCTGAGTTCTTCTGACATTGATTTTGTAGAATTGGCAAGTAAGTCCAATGCTATTGCCATAGTCATAGCACCATCACGTACTTGGTTATGTTTTCCATACATGAATCCTCCATTTTCTTCAAATCCAATTAGTGCTTTTGTCGATACCATTTCACGTGAAACTTCTACGCTTCCAACTTTTGTTCTAATTACTTTTGAATTGAAAGTGGTTGCAATTTTTTCAATTGCAGATGTAGAGTTTAAAGTAGTGACTATTTTTGATTTAGGATACTTTGCTAGAATGAATTTTGAAAAAAGTATAGCAGATCTATCACCAGTTAAAATTTTTCCAGTGTTATCACAGAAGATACTCCTATCACCATCACCGTCAAAGGCAACCCCTAGATCTGCCTTGTATTCAACAACAGTTTTTGATAAAGTGTGGAGGTTTTCCGGAGTTGGTTCAGAGCCTCTTCCTGGAAATAATCCGTCAATTTTTTCGTTAATTGTGATTACTTCACACCCAAGATCCTTACACAAAGTAGATGCGGTCATGGCTTGAGTCCCATTACCCAGATCTAGCACTATCTTGAATTTTCTAGGCCTGATTTTTTCAACACTGATTTGTGATTTTATACCATCTAGGTAGGTTCCAATAGCTCTTTCTTCTTGCTTGGTTATGCCTAGCTTCTCTGGAGTAATTTTCCAAGTTTTGTTAAAATAAAATTCTTCAACTTTTAGTTCATCTCCCCTTGAAATTTCTACACCATCATGCGCAGTAGGTTTTATCCCATTATACTCTGGAGGGTTATGCGATGCAGTAATCATTATGCCACCTTTGTAACCTAAACTTTTGGTAACGTACTGCAAACAAGGGGTTGGAATCAATCCCGCTGTTGCACAGTCAAGACCAGCAGAATTCAAGGCAGAGCATACGATTTTGGAAATTATTACGCTAGAATTTCTTCCATCATATCCCACAAGAATTGGTCCTTTTTTGAAGAAAGTTGCAAGAGATAATGTGATATCAGATACGAAATCTAGTGTAAAAGTTTCTCCAAATACACCTCTAATTCCATTAGTTCCAAACAGTTTTGCCATCTGCTAGTCCATCAATAATAGATAAATTTGTCTTAAAAGGCATGGTGCATGCGGGAGTTGCCAAGCCTGGTCAAAGGCGCAGGGCTTAGGACCCTGTCTTTTAGGAGTTCGTGGGTTCAAATCCCACCTCCCGCACTTATTTTATTATACAAAGTTGTTGTTCTTTGTGATTTGCAAAGTGAGCGCTACAAAAGTTTTTTGAGCATTCATAACAATGCCAATCTCCAATAGTAGAACAAACAGAACAGACTTTGATTGGATTATTATGATCGTAACTATTGCTTCTACTGCGATTTTTGGTTGTGCCCTTAGATCTATCCATAATGTTTCCTCATTTGATATGAAATTGAAAAACTCAAGAAACTCTTCATTCACTCACGCATTATAAAATTGGATGTATATCATATACACACATTATCTAACTACGAGATATTCCATATGGTTATTTAAGCATTAATAAAGTACGATCTGCCAATCAATCTAGAATGGAAAAAACAAGTGTAGAGATTACCATAATAGGAAAAGATCGCGAAGGGGTAGTAGCTGGTTTTACTAATTTCATATTTCAAAAAGGTGGAAACATTGAAAAAATAAATCAAAACGTAGTCAAGGGTTTGTTTGGAATGTATCTTGAAGCTTCATTTACACAGAAAATCAACATCAAAAAATTTGACAGCGAAGTCAGAGCATTAGCAAAAAAATTGAAAATGGAAGTAAATACACACCATGAAGCTACATTAAGAAAAAAAGTAGCAGTGTTAGTTACAAAAGAACCACATTGTTTGGAAGCCATTTTAGAAGCTAGGAGAAAAAATCAGCTAAAGGGCGAAGTTAGTGTGATAATAGGCACAGAAAATACACTTGCGCCATTGGCAAGAAAGGCAAAGATTCCTTTTGCTATTGTAAATGAAAAAGAACAGTCAACTGCAGAGGAGAAGATACTTGAAATAATAAAAAAATACAATGTGGATTTGATAGTTTTAGCCAGATACATGCGTATTTTGTCACCAAATTTTGTCTGGAGATATCCAAACAGAGTAATCAATATCCATCCATCACTTTTACCTGCATTTCCAGGAGCTTTTGCATATGTGCAAGCATATGAGCGAGGTGCAAAGATAGTTGGATGTACTGCACATTATGTAACAGAAGATTTGGATCAAGGACCGATAATTTTTCAAGATTCATTTGCAATAGACGCAAACGAAACTATTGAATCATTAAAAAAGAAAGGTCAAAAAATAGAAGCCAAAACTTTGCTAGAAGCAGTAAAAATGCATCTTGATGGAAGATTGGAAGTATATTGGGGAAAGGTTCATGTCAAATCAAAGCGATCCAGATGAGTGAGATAAAACATCTAAAGGACCCCCCTCTGAGAAAATTAATCAGAAATAAGAAACAAACTGCGTTAATTCCTGTAGGTTCAATCGAACAACACGGACCACACCTTCCCATTTCTACAGATTCAGATATTGTATCAGAGATTGCAAAGAGAATTTCGAAAAAGTGTGGGTTTTTGATATTACCTACAATAAACTATGGAATTTCTTTCGAACATTCTCCTTTTTTTAATACAAGTATTTCCCGATCTACTCTAGAAAAAATGCTAGTTGAGATATGTGTTTCTTTATCACACAATAAAATAAAAAATATTATAATTCTAAATGGACACCATGGAAATCAACAAGCATTGTTTAGTGTTCCACAAAAGGTACGTCATCTTACAAAGGGCATGGTAAAAGTAAAAGTGTTTTCCTATTGGCATTTTATGAAAAGGAGCTTTGATCATGCTGGATTTGTAGAAACATCGCTTATGTTAGCACTATCAAAAAAAGTTGAAATGAAAAAGACTGTAAAAGGATTGGATGTTTCTAGACTATCTAAAAAACAAAAAGAGCAAGCAAACAAGCTTGCTACAAAACACTTTATCACAGCTACAAAGAATGGGGTGTGGGGAGATCCTAGAAAAGCAACATCCAAAGACGGCAAGAAAATTTTGTCTGAAATTGTACAAAATTTCCTAAAAGAGTCAAACTTGCCTTACTGACATAACCCCAAAATTACACCAATGAAATTTTAATATATACCCTCGATAGAGGGTGTAATAAGTGAAATAAATGTCCGTAGATATGGCAGTAAAAGTACTGGATGAGAGTCTCAACAAAGTCGTCCTTATCAAATTAAAAGGCGGCAAAGTGATCAGAGGCAATCTACATGGTTTTGACCAACACATGAACCTGCTACTCGACTCATCAGAAGAGATCCCTTCTGAGGGCGAATCAAAAAGTCTAGGAACCATAGTTGTCAGAGGAGACAATGTGGTAATCATATCTCCACCTCCAAAGTGATTGTATTATGACTAAAGGTACAACCTCAATGGGCGGGTATACAAAAAAACACCCTCACATAAGATGTAGGAGATGTGGAAAAAACTCATTCCATGCAAGACACAAACGTTGTGCAAGTTGTGGATATCCAGATCCTAGAATAAGAAAATACACCTGGATCAAATGGTACACATAGATGCAAGAATTAGTTCTTGTTCTGGGTTCAGTTGCAGGAGCTTGTACCGCAGTTGCGATAGATAAAATTCCAAAACGAAGAAACGATAAATCTATCATTAGGGCAAACCCAGCAATTAAAAATCAAATACAATCATTCAAAATAGAAAAAGAGATCCTAACAAGAACAATATCTAGATTATATCAACAAGAATCTGAGCTTTCAAAGATTCAACGTGATAAGCTTTTACTTAGATATCAAAATCAACTTGGACTTGTAATAGCAAAAATTGAAAAACTAGAAGCGGCAAGCAAACACCCAGATCTTGGCCCTCTAGGAGATGGATTGATCACATTAATGGATCAAAAACTTTCACAACTGGATCAGAGACTACATGAAATTTCTTCCAAGATAACAGTGGCTACAATGACACAGCCTCAAATAAAACAAGTTGAACTACCAAAAGAAATCATTCCTGAGAAACCAATCCAAAAGAAAATAGAAATTAAAAATGAGATTCAAAAACCTAAAGAACCCTACACCCCCCTGCCACCAATTGAAGTTGCCATTGCAGCACCTCATAAATCAGTTGAGCTCATCACACTTACAGAAATACCAAATAGGATGTCAGAATTTCCTGTTGAGCTTGTCAGACCAGTAGTTGTTACGCCACAAAAGCAAATAATAGAAGAAATCATGACAAGTAGAACTACAGAACCTGAAAAACCCAAAATGGATATTCAACCAGTCGTAGAAACACCCAAAATTGAGGTTCGTCCAGTCATAGAAACTTCAAAACCAGAACCTGCACAGATTCCTGTTGAGAAAAAGATCCAGATTCCAGCGGCTGTCAAAATACCGGAAGATGAAAAGTTAGAAGATGATGACAAAGACATTGATAAAATAA
>DATIDL010000136.1:0-11331 GCA_035456305.1 Nitrosopumilaceae archaeon | reverse complement strand
GTACAGCTTGGTTAATATGCGGGATTGCCAATTCCGCGACCCGGGTTCAAATCCCGGCAACCGCATAGATTATTTCTTTAAGCCATTTTTTATAACTTCTAGTGCATTTACAGCCCTTTCGGGTTTTGGAAGTTGAATCATGAAGACATTGGATCTTCCATACTCAGAATGAGGGGAAGAAAGAGCTAACATCGAAGTAGCTGCAAGAGATTCAAAGAACTCAATGGACTCATTAGCATAAAGCAGGATCTTTTCACTGATTCCACCATATGAAAAATTAAGTGAGATTTCTACAAATACATGACCCAATCCATCTTGAAGTATGTTCAGGTTTGTTTCCACAGAGACAGGTTTGCCAGAGACTGTTTTCATCACATTATCAAATTTTTTTTCTTCAAAAATAATACATGGTACTTTGGTTCCATCATAATCAAATAGGGTTATGTCCTTGTGCACATTTGCTAGCAGCCTTTGAAGCTCATCGTTTGTCATGGTTCTGGCACTTTTGATGTTTTAAGAAGCAGTTGATCTCCAGCCCGCATCATGAACGGAGTTACAAATGCCGTGATTATTGATATAATTCCTATAAGAGGGAACAAGAAGGTGCTGACGGCTCCCATATCAACGCCCACTTTGACTATAAAGATTGAAAATTCACCCCTTGGAGAAAGTGCAAGTGAGGAACGGATGGTCTTTTTTCTTCCTTGTCTGAATAAAATACCTCCAAACATAGTTCCGCCGCATTTTATTACAATAGATACAGCTATCAAAACAACAGCTATCAAAACATAGTTTTGTAATTGACTAATGTCCATCAATGCACCAACAGAAACAAAGAAAATTGCCGCAAACATGTCTTTTATTGGACTAGCAAGAATCTTTGAAATTTCAGCTGACTTAGATTCAGCTACAAGAACACCTGCAAGAAAGGCGCCTATTCCAACAGACAATCCAATTAGATTAGATAACAAGGCATATCCAAAACACAAACCCAGAACAGAAATAAGTAGAATTTCTTTGTGTTCAGAGCTGGCTACTCTATCTATCAATCTTGGGATTATTTTAGCTCCAATTGTGAGAGTTCCAATTATCAGTAGTGCTGCAATTGCGCTTATTGTGATGATGTTTTCGTATGAAACATCACCTACGCGCACAACTGATTGCAAAGAAGCAATCAGAATTACCGCAATAATATCTTCTATAATCAATATTCCAAGAACTAAGATTGAAGATTCTTTTTTTATTTTTCCCATATCTTCAAAAATTTTAATTATTATGGCAGTACTGCTGATCGATAATGCAGCTGCAATGAAAAGTGAATCCATAAAATTGAGCCCAAACGAAATGCTAACAAGAAATATTATTCCTAAAGAAAGGAAAAGTTCAATCGATGCTATACCAATTGAAACACGTCCAATAGATTTTATTTTTGCAATAGGAAATTCTATTCCAATTACAAACAATAACAAAATTATTCCAATATCTGCAAAGATGTTTAAAACTGTCAGATCAGAGAGTAGTCCAAGCCCTTCAATTCCAGACGATGGTTCTATTGATGCGGGTAAAAATGAAGTCCATAGTGGTGACAAAGGACCTATCAAAATCCCAGCAAAGAGATATCCAATAATAAGCGGTTGCCGTATTTTAAAAAAAGCTAAAGTGACAACAGATGCCAAAATCATGATTATCGCAAGATCTCGTATGAAATCTTCTACTGGGAGATTAAATGGTCCAGTTTGAAGAAAAAACTCTTGCACATAATAGAGTAGAATGTTTCATTTAAAAATGGTGTGTAGTAGAAAATAAATTATTGAAATACCATATGAAATTATGTTAAATCTTATTTTTGCACTAATTATTTTATCTTCTACAAATTATGCTGTTCCTGGTAGTTCTCTACATCTGTACCTAACCGATAATGATCTGAACACAAGTCGTAATGGAATCGACACCATACAGACAACAGGATTATTGGAATTCAGCATAAATGGAATTCCGATAACCGGTTCAGCAGCAATGAAGGAGACCGCTGTTAATTCAGGTGTTTTTGCATTCGATGTGAATATTCCTACAACAATAAATGGTAAATCTCTAGGAAGTGGAGATGTTTTGCTGATAAAATATCATGACCAAACAGATGCCGCAGGAGAGCCTAATACAATTACAAAATCTATTTCTCTTTCTAAAACGCTTTCTCAGCTGTCAACATCCACCAAAAGTGTTAGAATAGGTGAAAGGTTTCTTCTACAACTATATGAACCAGACAGGAATTTAGATTCCAAAAATCCCGACACCATATCATTGAATCAGATAGAATTTCGTGCCAAGGGTATTAGAACCACACTAGCAAATTCTGCCTTTGACACTTCAACACCAGGATTAAGGGAGACTGGTTATAACACAAATCTTTTTACGACAAATCTAGAAATTCCTCGTCACATAGATGGGAAAACAATAAAGATTGGCTCTATAGTGGAATTTAGATTTATAGATACCTCGTCTGCATCTTCTACATCTGAAACATTAAAAACGAAATTAAGAGTAGGATATTCTAAATAATATTTATTGTCTTAGCAAGTGCCTGAACCTTTTCATTGTCAGAATTTACTATTTTATGATCAGAATATTTGTTGTCAAAATATATGAGATCCACCATTTTAGATTTGTCAATATTTACTATTGTTGTAGAATCAGAGCTTGGAATATTTGCATTTGTAAGAATCACAAGTTTATCTACCATAGCTGATGATTTTGACACGTTTAGTATATCTTCAAAAGTTTTTGCGTGATTTTGATTTATCACTACAGCTATTCCCACTTTTGCTCCGTATGGACCTTGATAAACAACATCCAAAGGCATACTTTGCTTTTCTAATTTTCCAATGCTACCCATCTCGTATGCAAAGTTAACCAAATTAGAAATAGCTCTTTTTATTTGAGGGCCAGAGGATTCAGTATTACAGTCTCTTCGAATTTTAATAAAATCAGATATGGGTACATCCATTATGCTTCCCCGCACCTTAAGCCCTGGATATGCGTGTTTTATTGTTTCATCTATAGCAATTTCATCAATCTTATCTAATTGTAATTCCGATGATTTTTCCATTGCATGATATAAAATATTGATTATAGAGCGTACACTCCTAAAGTCAGGAAATTCATCGTTGAGAACTCGAATCTTTTCAGCCAATTCCTCTTGTTCTTTTTGTTTGAATTTTCCGTTCTTGTCGTTGTGTTTTATGTATTCTAGAACAATTTCAGAAAGCTCTTCAACAGAGTTTGAACCTGCAAGATCAATTTTGTAGTTTGCCTTTTCCAGCCTATCAAAAACAGATGGATTAGCATTTTGAACTTCAGCGTAGCCAGAAGGTGTAGAGATCAATAATAGAATTGATGCTGGAAGATGTGCGTTAATTATGGCTTTGACAAATTCTATCGAATCATGATTTCCGTCAAACTCGTCTATTTCATAAAGAACAATTTTACCAAGGAATCTATGTGTTAATTTTGATATTGCTGTGATTCTACCAAGCAATTCTTCCAAGTTTCCTACAGAATCAAATGAGTTTGTGACAATACTTTGTATTATTGTGGATTCGTAATGATTGAACCATTGTACAAGAAACTTTTTTAGATTTTCAACAGATACAGATTTCTTTCCAGATATTATTTCCTCTGCATTTTGTTTTATTGTGACGCCGGTGAGCTTGTCCATAAACGTATAATCCAAAGCCTTTTTTGCAGAATTATCTCCTTGTTCTGCTCTATCCCTAATGTATTCTAGAATTTTTACTCGTAGCTGAACATAAAAATCATTTTCAAATCCCTTGATAAATGCATTATACAAACTAGGCATGGTTTTTGGAGATATTGTGGATAGATCAAGAAATGTGCATACCGTGCTGTGCCTATTTTGTAGATTTCGCACGTGCAAAGCCAAATGGGTTTTGCCAGATCCTACATCTTGAATCAAAGTAATTACTCTAAAGTCTCCTTCATTAGATTCTCTGCATGAAACTTTTTGTGATAATTCTTTGATGCATTCTAGTATCGCAGATTTGGCTTCTTTGTGTCTTTTTCCTCCCAACACACGAGCATCCTTTTCTGTAGGAGTCGGGCTACTTGGATATGGATTACTTTCTAGTTCATATGCATACATTAGATATTCCTCACAAAACCATGAACGAGTCCACGCATGATGACTCCTTCTTGACCTCCAGATGATATTTCATAATTTTCCCTATGTTTTTCTACCAAACCAGAGGCTAATGTATAGAAATGTTCCTTTGACAAGCTCTGTGATTCACAGATTTTTTGTCTAATCTGAGCAAATGATGCCCATCCTATAGAAGTAGCAGATTCGTTCAAACATTTATCAAATTCCATTTTGAAGTGATTGTAATTATCAGAGTTTTGATTTGTATTTTTGATTAGCGTTTCCATATTCTCAACATGATTTTTTGATTCTGCGCATTGTTTTGGAATATTGCTAAGCAGTAGTTTGAATTTAGGATTGTTTTGAGTCAGATATGAGACATAATTGTTTTTAGTCCAAACAAAGTACGTATTGCCTTTTTTTTCAACAAAGACACTCTCTCTTTCTATAAGAGATTGCAAGAGGTCATCACAGTTTTTACCAAAAGTTCTTTTTAGTTCAATTCTTTTTATTCCATCTATTCCTGCAGAGGCTACCTTCTCAAGAATTTCACTACTCATGTGTTCATCTTTCTCGAATTTTATTTAAGACCCCACGTAGTCTGGAACAACAATTTAGTGAAAATTTCTTATTCTCTGAGATAGCTTTAGGCATAAATACTGAAAATGCCTGCTTGTTCTGGGATGATGATCGAGTTTACTGATTCAGTGATGAGAGAAACTCTGGGGTATCTGACCAAAAAATTCCTAGAAGGTCATTTCACAGTTACCTGATCATTAATAGTACCGTATTGTACCGTATACTATGCTAACTTGCGAATATTGTCCAAAACAGTTTATTGAAACAGAAACTGGTTTGGTTCAAAAAACTTTCCACGAGGTTCTCCACGATCCAGAACTAGTTAACAACTAATTCTGGCCATTTTTTCCAATACATGCAATATTTAAAACCGAACTCTTTTATCGGTTATCTTTGCATTATTGTAAAGTGGCAAAACATTCTAGTCGTACCAGTAATTCAAAAAGAAAGACAGTGAGAGATTCAAGCTCAGACGTCTTGAAGAAAATGAATTCTATTTCTGATGCTACAAAGATTTTAGCAAACGAAGTTAAATCCATGTCAAAGATTTTTGCAGAAAACCAAAAAATTCTGATTTCATTAAAAAACATGATAGATGCTGTCGGTTCATCATTAGAACAAATACAGCGAAACGCTAGACAGATAAATGTGCTCGAGGAAGACACACAGAAATTGTTTACTGGATTGAGCCAGATTAAAGCTCATTCAAATTTAATATCAAAGGTCAATGACCAAACAGACAGACTTCAAGATCAAGTAAACAAGATTCGTGAAAAACAAGAATCTCTTCCAGATGTTAACAAGGTAATGCAAAGTGTTGCAAACAGTCTTGACTCAATTAGAAACAACACAAAGATGATAATGCATGTCTCTGATAAAACCGAAAAAATACGTGATGAGATTAAAGATGTATCTGCAAAAGCAGAGAAGATTACTCAGTTAGAACAGAACATAACAAACCTGAAGCAAGATATTGGCGCGATAACATCAAAAACAGAATCTCTTGTTAACATGAGTTCCGACATAAGGGACGTTGGAATCGAGCTTGGTTCACTTGTAAGAAAGACAGATTCACTTGCTACCTTCGGAGCAGACATCAGAAACGTGGGAACTGAATTTACTAATTTTAGAGAAAATGTTCTTGGTAAAACAAAGCAAATTGATGAAAAAATATCTGAATTAACTGAATTATTAAACAGGAATTCAGCGGCGACCTCGGAATTCCACAAGAGGACTCATGACATTCATCAAGAATTACAGGAAATTCGCAATATAACTCACAAAACATCCCAGAATACATCTAGAGAGGTAGTTGGATTATTACGACTTGCTGAATTTCAATCAAACATACGTATGCATTCAGAATCAAAGTATGGAACGCTTGATGATCTTGACAAGATGATTTCTCAAACGGTTGATATGGTAAATCTTTTTGATAGGCTTTCCCTGGAATCAGAAAAGAAAATTCCGCTGCCGCAAGAAGTTAAACAGTGGAGTGTGAGCAAGATTTTGGACTGTGCTGATAGATGGGAAATTAGATTCACTGATGTCTTTAGACTTCTAATAAATCAACTTGGGCGCGATTTGATAAAAGAATCTATGAGAATAGAGCAAGTCAGAGACTTGTTTGGAATAAGAGCAGTTGATGAAATAAGAACCGAGCTTGGAATACCTTAGACTTCGTCAGACATTTCAAAGGCTTTTAGACGATCCTTTTTTCGTTTTAACATCGTAAATATTCCCATAATTGCGGCAATCCAGATACAGCTAAAAACAATGTTTGAAAAGCTGACGTACATGTATGGTGTAGCATCCATTAGATGTAATCTCATTTTGAATGCTCGTTCATGTACATCTAACATTCCAGTATGGAAAGAAGAACTATCTTGTGGGACTGTGGAGATTTTTTCTACGCTCAATATCATAGTATCAATATCATCTTGAATTCGTCCAAAATCAGTGGTTTCTGTAGGAAATATCCAAACTGGGTTACCATCCTCTGGCAAGAGAATCTTCATAGTTTTAAGATCATCAATTATGGTTTGTGGATCAGATGTGGCCTGAATTCTATCCAAAAGACCCCGTGATTGATCCAGTGGATATACATCATTCTGATATCCATAATAAGCCATGAATGCTCCAAACGCGATAAATCCAACTATTCCAACCATTGCAAGTTTGTAGTATGCATTTGCCATCTTTTCTGCCTTGGATGTGTTGTGTAATGACCGCGATTTATTCTTTTTAAATGTCGTATGTGACACGCTTAGATACGATATGTAGATAAATCCCAAAGTCTGGAGAGCAATCAAAGGTACAAACACTGGATTGCCTGAGAAAATGGCAACAAAAATTCCTAAAACTCCATAGATTCCAAAGAATATCTCAAGTAACGTGGTCTTCGTAAATGGCAAATTGTATGCCTTGTCTCTCCAGTCATCACTTTTTTTGACAATTCCATATTTTGGAGTACGCAGAAACTCATTTTTTTTACCAAGTAACGCGTCAAATACTGCTACTGTGTTATTGACTGACATACCAGCAGAATAAAACAGAAGATAAAAATACGCTAATGTTTTTGACTTCCAGCTCTGCTGCCACAGGTTTCTTATTATCATAATGTAAACAAGAGGCCCCATGGCAAGATATGCTACTATAGTAAGCAATGGCAATACGCTGATTACATAAAGATTGAATTTTGCTTGAAGCAGAATTGGAAGTATTAAAAATTGAATCAGCATAAGAGGGTGTACTATGTGTCTTGTTAGCTGTACAAAGGCCTGAATCTTTGTGTCAAATGGTATTTTTTTTACTACTACATCTCCCATCAATTTTATTGCACATTGTATGGAACCCTTTGCCCACCTAAACTGCTGTCTTTTTGCTGCATTCATTTGAACTGGAAGCTCTGCATCAACAACAATGTCAGGTAGGAACAGACACTTCCATCCCTTCATTTGTGCTCTGTAGCTCAAGTCCAAATCTTCAACAAGGGTAGCAGTATGCCATCCTCCCGCATCCTCGATGCATTCTTTTCTCCATATTCCAGCAGTGCCGTTAAAGCTCATGTAAAGATGGGAATTGCTCTTTGCCTTTTGTTCTATGAGAAAATGAAAATCAAGGCTTAATGCTTGTGCCTGTGTGAGTGCAGAATATTTTTCATTTACGTGACCCCATTTACATTGGATCAGTCCTATTTCGGATTGGGCAAAATATGGAATTGCTTTTTTAAGAAACCAAGAAGGCGGTATGAAATCGGCATCAAATATTGCAATGAAATTACCTTTGGCAAATTTCATTGCGTTACGAAGAGCTCCTGCTTTGTATCCTTTTCTGTTTTCTCTTCTGATGTGTGAAATATCAAAACCTTTCTTTTTATAATCTTGAATCAGATTTTCTAAAATGTCATATGTGTCATCATCAGAGTCATCCAATACTTGGATACACATTTTTTCTTTTGGATAATCCATTGAGCAAACAGAATTAACCAATCTTGCTGCAACGTATCTTTCATTGTATATTGGAAGCTGTATTGTAACAATTGGAGTACCAAGCAGATCAGTTTTTTGAGATTTTCTTCTTTGTCTTGAGAGAAATACCAGATAGTAAAAATTGCACGTGTAAAGTGTGACAATAACAGCAATTGTGATGAATACACTAAAGAGAAACTGGGTTAGTGGGTTTATTGCCATACCCTATCATGTAAAATTGAAAATATGTATTTATAGTTGTACTGGAGTGAATGAAAACACGTTTTCTTTTGGAACATCCTGATTGTTACTTGATGTTTCGCTCATGCATAGATTTGCTTGATTGATTCTAGAGTTAACATCTAATAATCTGGACAAGTCTCTTCACGTAGCTTTTTGTATTTTTTTTCCATTTCTTCTGCAATTAGAAGAACCTTGCCAAGATCATAGTCTTTTTTTGGAAAGTACCATCGTATGCATACACGATGTCCTATTCCATCCATGTCATAGATCATGCCTTTTTCTGCTTCCACATGATAATTTTCATCCAATGATCTTTCCTGAACAGTAAGACCTCGTTTTGTCTTGTCTTCCATGATTATATCTTGAATACCATCCCTGATGAAATAGAAAATTCCCTGTTTCAACAAAGGAAGTTCTTGGCTCAACTTACTTTTCAACGGGATTGCCGATCATGTTGCCCCACTCTGTCCATGATCCATCATAGTTTCTAACTTGTGGATACCCTAAGAGATATTTGAGGACAAACCAAGAATGCGAAGATCTTTCCCCTATTCTGCAATAACATATGACGTCCTTATCTGGTGTAACATTTTTGGATTCGTAAATTTGTTTTAATTCATTTACTGATTTGAAAGTTCCATCAGCATCGTTAACTGCTGTTGCCCATGGAATATTTTTTGCACTAGGTATATGTCCACCCCTTTGGGCGTGTTCCATCGGATATTCTGGAGGAGCTGTTATTTCTCCAGTATACTCTTTTGCAGATCTAACATCAACTAAAATGGAGTCTTGTTTATCAAGAGAACGTCGAACATCAAACAGATACGCTCTCAAACCCTCGTCAGGTGGCTGTGCTACATATTTTGTTTTTGCAATTTGCGGCTCATCTTTTGTATATTGTTTTTTTTCTAGTTCCCATTTCTTTCTTCCGCCATTCATTATTTTTACATTTTTGTGCCCATAATATTTGAAGATCCAAAACACAAAAGCTGCAAACCAATTATTGAAATCACCATACAGCACGACCTCGTTTTCAGGTAGGATTCCATTTCTTCCCATCAATTCTTCAAATTGAGTTTTGTTGATAATATCACGTGTTATTGGATCGTTGATATCACGTTTCCACCATATCAGACTAGCTTGTTGAATATGGCCTTGTCTGTATGCATTTTCAGGATCATAGTCAACTTCAACAATCTTTATTGCCTTGTTTGAAATATTTTTTGAAACCCAGTCGGTATCCGTTAAAACATTAGGATTGGCGTAACTCATTTCCTTAAAACACTTACTGTTAAGGGGATTTATATCTCATCCTTATCAGATGATTTTTAAGTGAAATTACAATACTGGTTTTCGCTTGGATCTTAACAGAGTCGCTGTTGTTAGCAAAGTTGGTTCAAAAGAGTCAGAGGATGCTGCAAAGAAAGTTGCAAAAAAATTACTTGGTAAAAAAACGCAGGTATTTACAATTTCTCCTGTAGAAGTAGATGGTGCAAAAAAAGTCAGTACTTTGGAGGAGTTAAAGACTGCAAAACTCGACCTGACCATAACCCTTGGTGGAGATGGTACAACCTTAAGGGCATTCAGATATTTGGAAAATGAAGTTCCACTCTTAGCAATCAATGTGGGTGGGAATAGAGGCATACTTTCAGAAATAACCTTGAACCAAATAGATACAGCCATTGAACAGATAATTTCAGGAAATATCTTTCTTGATAAACGAATACGTGTTGTTGCTTCCTGTAAAGGACAAGAATATCCTCCAGCATTAAATGAAATTTACATAAACAGACAGAATCTTACAAAGACTTCATTATTTGAGATCAGGTTTCAGAATGATACAGTCACACAAAAAATGGATGGGGTCATAGTATCAACACCGAGTGGATCTACAGGACATTCCTATTCACTTGGTGGCCCAATATTACATGAAAGTCTAGATGTTCTTATCATCACGCCAGTTGCACCAGTCAACAGATTACCATCACTAGTAGTACCGGATGAAAAAATTGAGATCATCAATTCTCATGATTCTAATATAATCATGGATGCTCAGGTAGTCAAACCAGCAAGTTATGATGATGTGATCACAATACGAAAATACAAAAAACCTGCAGTCTTTGTGAGGCTAAAAAAACGTGGTCTAAGACAGATGAGTAAGCTTGGTTTCTAGGGTTTTGGATGCAAGTGCCTTTTATGCTGGAGTTCCTTTTTCTTCTCCAGAGAAATGCTACACAACATCGATTGTTTTTGATGAGATAAAACACATCAAAAAACATCATGATGCAGTAAATGCTCTTATTGATACTAACAGATTAGAGGTTAAAGATCCTGAAATAGAATATGTGGAAACCGTTTCACTTAAAGCAAAAGATGTTGGAGACTTTCAAAATTTATCCCAAGGAGATCTTTCAGTAATAGCTCTATGCCTTCAAATGCATGCAGAATTAATTAGTGATGATTTTGCAGTTTCAAATACTGCCAAACATCTTGGTATCAATGTCATTCCAGTCATGACAAAAGGCATTACTCGTGTAATAGAATGGACGTATTTTTGCCCAGGATGTGAAAAAATATTTTCCAAGGCATCACAATGTCCCCTTTGTGGTAACAAACTTAGTCGTAAACTAGACAAGAGAAAGTCTTCTGTCAATCCAATCCGCAAGTGAACCACCGTTGATATGTTCAACAAGCCAATAATAAGAGATCATTAGTTTAGTCTGTGTGAGACATTTGGATTGTGTGTCATACATCATGTAATGTTTTTTGATTTATTTTTTTCTGGAGTTTGCTTTCTGCATCAAGCATTTTTCGTATCTTAAGAGCTCGCGATTCTCCTAATCCCTGTATTTTTGCAAGTTCATTATAGGATGCCTTCAGAGT
>DATIDL010000135.1:0-2472 GCA_035456305.1 Nitrosopumilaceae archaeon | reverse complement strand
TCTTCTCATGAGATGGATGCCATCTAGACAATGCAATGATCAAGACTATGAAAGACAAAGCGTTTAAAATAAAAACAAATCCAGGATTGGCCAATGATGCTATTATAAATCCAAAGATAGCTGGTCCCACTGCCCGTCCAATATTTAATGAAACACCTCCAAGTGTAATTGTTGCAGGTATTTCGGGTTTTGAAACCATTTCTAGAGTAATGGCTATTGATGATGGAATACTTATTGCAGCTCCCGCACCTAACATAAAAGTAAGCAATAACAGAGTAGTAGGCGTAACAAGTTCTCCAATAGTCAAAAATCCCAAAGTCATGGCAACAACAAACATGTACCCTTGCGTTATCAAAAGCAGTTTTCTGCGATCTACTACATCTGCTAAACCTCCAGCAAAAAGTGACAATAAAACCATAGATAGAGCAGTTGAAGTTTGTACTAGTGCTACCATAAGAGGTGAGTCAGTAATGTTGGTCATTAACCAAAGTGCACCAACATCATGCATTGCATTACCAATATTTGATCCAATTGTAGCAAACCATAGAGTTTTATAGATAGGATGGTTTAGGGGAGAAAAGCCGGATATTTTTTTTTCTTCTTTATTTGCTATTTTTTGGGTATTTGTATCGTCAGTCATTGTGGTATGATAATATCATTTTTTGACTAAAAATATGTTTTAAAATGAGAAAAAATCGTCACAGCATGAACATAAACCTTTTCGCATATTAGATATATTGTATGTATTTGTATTTTTGTCTAAATGAGTAGATAATAGTGATAATGTTGATTTAATATTTTCATCTTTTTTATAGTTTAATTTATTGTTTGATTCTAATTGTTGAGTATTATATGGTATTGCTAATTCTCCTTCTTCGATGTCATTTTTTTCTTGTCTAATATTATAATATCCACCAAAAGCTGCCACTGGTGACCATGAAGGCTTAATACTTAAAGGTTGTGGTGCTAAATTCTGAAATTCATTTGTTGCATAAACTACTTTCCCACCAACAATCGTTAATACTGATTGAATATTCTTTATCTTTTCTTCATCTATCGAAAAATAATCATCTGTCAATACTACAAGATCTGCAAATTTTCCAACTTCAATAGAACCTTTTTTCTCTTCTTCATTTGAAAACCATGCACTACCGAGCGTGTACAATCTAAGGGCTTCCATTCTATCAAGACAATTATTTTGAGATCTTAATATTGTACCACCAACTGATTTCCCTGAAACTAGCCAATAAAGCGAAATCCAAGGATTATATGTAGACACTCTAGTGGCATCTGTACCAGCTCCAAGAGGAACACCAATTTCAATTATTTTCTTTAAAGGTGGAGAGTTTTCTGATACCTCTTTCCCATATCTTTCAATAAAATATTCACCTTGGAATGCAAGTCTATCTTGTATTGCTATACCACCACCTAATGCTTTCACTCTTTGAATATTTTCTTCAGTTATCGTTTCTGCATGATCAAAAAACCATCTTAGACCATCAAAGGGAATCTCATTATTTACTTCTTCAAAGACATTTAAAAAGCGAGTAATAGATTCATTATAGGTAGCATGCATTCTAAAAGGCCAGCGATTTTGTACTAAAACTTTAATGACTTCTTTTAATTCAGATTCCATTTGTTCTGCTAGCTCTGGCCTTGGTTCAAGTGTATTCTCCCAATCTGCTGCTGAAAACACAAGCATTTCACCAGCTCCGTTTAATTTATAAAAATCACTTCCTTGTCCTGGTTTTGCTATTTTGATCCAGTTTGTAAAATCTTCAAGTTCTTTTTTTGGTTTCTGAGTAAAGAGATTATAAGCAATGCGAACTGTAAGGAGATCTTGCTCTGCTAAATCATCAATTACCTTATAATCATCTGGATAATTTTGAAAACCTCCTCCTGCATCTATAGCACTAGTGACACCAAAACGATTTAGCTCATACATGAATTGTCTGGTAGAATTTACTTGTTCTTCATAGGACAATTTGGGACCTTTTGCTAATGTTTGATAAAGTATAGTTGCTGCAGGTTTTGCAGTAATTAAACCTGTTAGATTACTAGAAATATCGCGCTGAAACTCAGCGCCTGGGGGATTTGGTGTATCTTTATTATATCCAACAACATCAATTGCAGCTTTATTAATCATAGCACAATGATAAAGGTGTAAAATAAATGCAGGAATATTCTTTGCATATTTCTCAATTTCTTGAATAGTAGGCATTCTTTTTTCAGTAAATTGAAACTCTGACCAACCTCCAACTACTCTAACCCAATGAGGATTTGGTGTTCGTTCTGCTTGTTTTTCAATTCTTGATAAAGCATCATTCAATGTTGGTATTCCATCCCATCGCATCTCTAGATTGTAATTCAATCCACCACGTATAATGTGAATATGGGAGTCGTTTAAACCTGGAATTACTGTACGATTTCTCAAATCAAGTATTTTTGTATTTTCCCCTTTGTAAGAAAGGC
>DATIDL010000134.1:0-4240 GCA_035456305.1 Nitrosopumilaceae archaeon | reverse complement strand
CTTTATACTCTCTTTTGCAAAGACTTTGGATTTTTCAGATAACCCAATCTTGTCTGAAGTAAGCAGGATACATTCTTGAATTTCAATTCCTTTTCGCTCATGCGTATCTTCTCTTATATCTAACAAAAGTTCTGTAGCTTTTGTTCCATGTTTTGTTACGCTGCCAAAATCTATTTTCTGGATTCTAGATCCTGTCAGATAATTTTCTGCAATATGTATTCCATCGATAACTTTTGATTTTTTTGCTCCAATATCTATCAAGGCAGAAAGTAACATGTCCCCTGAAATACCAGCTACTTGTGAATCTATCACCACTACCATGAAAGTGCAAACCTCTTAGAATGCATATAAATTGTAATTTTAATTCATAATGCGATTAAAAATTGAACTCATTTTGATTCCAAATCAATTATTTACTATAAAAATTGTAGCAAGTATAATTAAAGAAATTCATAATTTACAAATAAAACATGCTATTTTTTTATAATTGGCAATTTATAATATGGGAATCTTAAAAAAACATACTTAAATAATTGCGTATGAGTAAATCTCACATGTGTATTATTGGTGATTACAGGCAAATAATTGCACAACGCGAAATGGGCTTGGTTTATTCTGAAATGAAAGTACCTAGAAAAAAAATCAACAGAGAACTACAACATAATCCTGGACTAAAACCGATATACGGTTACATGGACACAAGAACTGAGATAAAAAGAAGACTACTCAAGCGCAAAGTGTTAGAAATCATATCATAATCATTAGAATTTCATATCTGACATCTAGTTTTCTTTTGTCAAAAATTATTCAAATCGAGAAGTTTAATTAACGATTAAAATTACGCCTGTTTATGATTACAATTATTGGAGCTGGGAAAGTAGGTGGTGCAGCTGCACTTTTTACTGCACTTAGAAAACTTTCTGATGAAATTCTTCTTCTAGACATTGTACAAGGACTTCCACAAGGAGAGGCTATGGATCTAAATCATATGTTATCTGAAAAAGGAATTGATGTGAACATACGTGGTTCCAATGATTATTCTGAAATGAAAGGTTCTGATATTGTTGTTGTGGTTGCAGGCTCTGGAAGAAAACCTGGAATGACAAGAATGGATCTTTTGAAAATAAATACATCTATTGTAAAAGGCGTTGTTGAAAATATCAAAAAATATGCAAATGATTCTATGATCGTTCCTGTGACAAACCCGCTTGATCCTATGGCATATCTTGCTTACAAAGTGTCGGGATTTGAAAAAAATAGAATATTTGGAATGGGCAACATGCTTGATCTATCGCGATTCAAGCAATTCATACATGAGGCAACTGGATTCTCTCGCCATTCAATAGGGGCGTTGGTGATTGGAGAACATGGTGAAAACATGTTGCCCTTAGCAAGATATTCATCAATATCTGGAATTCCACTTACATCTATACTGTCAAAACAAAAGATTGAAGAGATTGTACAAAATACAAGGCAGGTTGCTGCCAAAGTTATAGAATTAAAGGGCGCCACGGTCCATGCTCCTGGAAACGCGATTTCTGCAATAATTGAAGCAGTTATCAGAAACACAAAAGAGGTGATACCTGTAGCCACGTATCTTGATGGTGAATACGGTCAGTCGGGTGTGTCCATAGGTGTGCCTGCAGTGATTGGTAAAAATGGCGTAGAAAAAATAGTTGAAGTTGAACTTGATTCTGATGAAAAAGAGTGGTTCAAAAAAGGAATTGACAGCGTTAAAACTGCCATATCTAGCATGGAAATCTAATTAAATTTTTAACTGTATCTGGATTAGAAACATCGTTGAATTTAATAGAAATCTTGGAGTCTCTAAACATGGGTAAAATTTCGGTAATGAAAGCAAAAAAACTTCTTGCCTTACATGCTGTAGAAAAAATTGAAGATCTTGTAAAGCTTGATGTTGGAAGAAAATTTAGGCGTGGTATACCTGAAGTAATTTTTGCAGAAAAAAAACAACTTGCTGAAATAAAAAAAATTATTTTAACTATTATGCGTAGATCTGATTCTGTATTTGTATCAAGAATAAACAAAAATGACTATGAAAAAATACTATCTTTTTCAAAGAAAAATAAGATTAAGAAAAAAACTGGAAAAAATACTACTGCTGTTTTATTTTTCAAAAAATCATTAAATTCATCTGGTGGCCGTGTAGGAATATTGACTGCTGGTACTTCAGATATTGGAGTAGCAGAAGAAGCAAGACTGATGTGTGAAGCAATGGGGTGTACTTGCATTTCTAGCTATGATGTGGGAATTGCTGGATTGCACCGTGTTCTGCCAGTCATAAAAAAAATGATAAAAGAAGAAGTTGATGCAATCATTGTAGTTGCTGGAATGGAAGGGGCACTAGCTTCCATAGTGTCCTCACTTGTAGACATTCCTGTAATTGGTGTTCCATCTTCTGTTGGCTATGGTTATGGCGAAAAAGGTGTTGCTGCTCTTGCTGCAATGCTTCAAAGTTGCACTCTTGGACTGTCTGTCGTAAATATAGATAATGGAATAGGTGCTGGAGCCATTGCAGCTAATATTGCAAATAGATCTATGATTAAGAAAAGAAACTAAACATTCACTATGCCAAGATTTGCAAGTTCCGATCCGATGCCGTATCCAATCAATGCAATTCCAGTGCCAAGTCCTGCCATCTCTAATCCACCTTTTATCATGCTGAGATTTGCAATCTTTGATTTGATAGCTCCTATTACAAATGACGAAGAAAGACTAACTCCTATTGCAATAAAAAGTGGTATGTAGCCATCAGCAAAGAAGTATGGCACTATAGGTAGTATTCCACCAATCAAGAAAGACCCAAACATCCTTAATGCACTTTTTAGAGGACTACCAACAATTTCTAAGTTCAATTTTAATTCTTCAGTAAGCATTGTATCTAACCACACTTTTTTATCTGAAGTAATTTTATTCACAATTGTTTCAAGCTCATTCCCAGAAAATCCTTTGGCTTTGTAAATGTCTCTAATTTCTTGCCTTTCTTTCTCAGGTACATTTTCCATTTCCCATTTTTCTCGTTCTATTTCAGAATGTAATATCTCTCTTTGAGACTTTACCGCCAAGTAGTTTTGTACCGCCATTGCTTTTGCACCTGTGAACATGGCAACTATTGCTGCAAGTATGATTATGTTTGAAGAAATATCAGCACCCCCGACACCAGCAACTATGCCTAAAGAAGTGTTAATCCCATCACCAAAACCAAAGACAAAGTCTCTTATGGCACTTGTCTCAGTCTGATGTCTTTCTACATGTCTTGGCTCTGCAACATCTTTCATGTCTATTCACATGAAATGACCAGACATTTCAAGTCTCTTGTCGTAAACGATTTATATCATAGTAAAAGGAGATACTACAGAAAATGTCTGGAAAAAGGATAGTTCTTACAGCTGACAGGAGTCTTATGACAAACTATAGAGGTAACTTTCTTTACGGCTTTATTGCATGTGGTCCATATGAGGTTCTTCCTGAATGGGTCTTTGACAAAGTCTTTTGCCCTAGTGTTGAAACTGATAAAGTTACAGGGGAAGCAAAAGTAGCACAGGTTGGTCTTCGAAGAGTAGAAAGTGCACTCTTGCAAGGATACAATAGAGATGAAGTTTTTGTTGCGCAACCAGAATATTTGGCAAATTGTGTAGGACCTGATACCAAAGTTGTAGGAATCAATGTGATGGATCCTCTTGGCATGGCACCAGTAACCACTACGATGTCACCAGAAAAGCTCTCTTACGTTGCAATGAAATTCAAAAGAATGTGTGCAGACATAATTCAGTTAAAGAAAAAATATAATTTCCATGTTGTGGTTGGAGGAAATGGAGCATGGGAGCTTGCAAAATCTGATAGGATGAAGATTCATGGAATTGATACTGTTGTTGTAGGAGAAGCAGATGAACTTGCTCTTGATTTATTCCATGATTTGGAAAAAGGCGATGCTCCAGAATTAATGCATTGTTTTGTCAAAAATATTCAGAACATTCCAATCATTCAGGGACCTACAGTCAACTCCTTAATTGAAGCAATGCGTGGATGTGGAAGAGGATGTGATTTTTGTGATGTAAACAAACGATCCAAAAAAGATCTTCCATTGGAAAGACTACAACATGAAGCAAAGATAAATCTAGATTATGGGTTTGATTCGATTTGGTTGCATTCTGATGAGATGCTTCTCTATGGATGTGACAATAAAGACTTTCAGCCAAACTATGATGCAATAACTGGA
>DATIDL010000133.1:0-2696 GCA_035456305.1 Nitrosopumilaceae archaeon | reverse complement strand
AAATGATTCGTTTGCAGCACCTTCTACTTGAGTAACAAACGGATCAGAGGTTTTTGTTCTAGATGCAGCTTCGCCATGAATCATTTTCACTTGCACTTCACCAAAACCATTTGATCTAAGATGCTGTTTTAGTCTTGCAAGCTGTTTTTTTGGATTCATCTTTGGCACAAGTCTAAAGTCGATTTTTACAAGGGCCTTTGCAGGAAGAACTGTTTTAGCCCCAGGGCCAATATATCCAGATACAAAACCCGCTATGTTACACGTAGGTTCTCCTACCAGCGCCGTTTTTGCATCTGTTCCTTTCTTGTTTGCCACAAACTGCTTTATTCCATATTCTTTTTTGAATGAATTTTCATCAAATGGCTCAGATTTTATAAGAGCAAGATCTTCTTTTGTAAAACGGTCTACCTCTTTGTACCAATCTTTAATGAGTATCTTCCCATCAGAGTTGCGTAGTGTTTTTAGTGCTTCTAAAAGTCTCCATGCAGGATTTTTTATAAGAACTGCCAAACTAGAATGTGCATCACGAATTGATTCGCTTACAGAAAGTTCCACGTAAAGCAATCCCTTCATTCCAAGGCTGATTATCGGTCTGTTCTTTTGATCAACATAACCAAACTCCCAGATCACACCATCACATGCTAGTTTCTTTTGGTATTTTTTCAGATATTTTTCCACATGCATGCTTCCAATTTCTTCTTCGCCTTCAACAAGAAATTTGATGTTGCATGGAACATCACCATGAACTTTCAGGTAAGCTTCTACTGCTTTTATTCTAGTGATTAATTCACCCTTGTCATCAGCAGAGCCTCGTCCAAAGATCTTGTTTCCTTTTATTTTTCCACTAAATGGTTTATCATCCCACAGCTCAAAAGGTTCTGCCGGCTGCACATCATAATGATTGTAAAACAAAATTGTTTTTGCATTGTTTTGTTTTGATCTTACCTCACCGTATACAACAGGCGGTATGCCTTTTCCAAGACGCAGTATTTCAGATTTTATTCCAGACTTTCTCATTATCTTTGCAACAAGTCTAGCACATTCCTCTAGACCCTCATTTTTTGCAGAAACACTTGGTTGTCGAATTAGGGTTTGCAGATCAGAAACTAGTCCTTTCATGTTATGATCTACGTGTCCTAGTACTTTCATCTGATTCACTTTACCCTATCAAATGGTTTCATTGCGGCTGGAATAAATTCCAAGAGATCGGTAGCAGCCATGTGAAGACCATACTTTCGTTGTGCTAGTGTACCAGCCTTTCCGTTGACAAATACTGCCGCTGCAGCAGATTCTAGTGGATTCTTGTTTTTTGACAGCATTCCTGCCACAAGGCCAGAAAGTACATCGCCTGTTCCTCCCACCGTCATTGCCGGAGTGTTTTTCACGTTAAGAAATGTCTTGTTACCATCGGATACAATGTCAGTTGGGCCTTTTAGTAATACTGTGACTGAGTTTGCTTTTGCGTATTTTTCCACAATAGCGATTCTTTCTTTTTTTGAGTCTAGCGGCAGTTGACCAAATAATCTTTTGAATTCTCCCGCATGTGGTGTGACTACAACATTTTTGTTACTTATCAAGGGCAAAATGTCAGGCAACAATGCACTTGCATCAAGTGAGAGTCTAACATTTCTATTGAGTAATGTGGTTACAAGAAGTTTTAATGCTTCAATGTCTTGTATTGCAAGTCCCATTCCAATAGTAGCTGAATCAAGATCTTTTGGAATGATTCCAAGAAGTTTGTGTACTGCACCACGTGTCAGTTTTGCATCAACTAGTGGAAGAACAATAAGATTAGGAGAAAAAGATCTTGTCGCTTGCACATTTATTTTTGGCACACATGTATACACTAGATCTGTGCCACATCGTAGTGCTGCAACAGATGACAGTATTGGAGCACCATGGTACAGGTAGCTACCACCAAGCACCAAGACTTTACCGTTATCGCCCTTTCGTGATAGAAACTTTCTTGGAGGTATGAATTTTTTAACTATCTGGCTCTGCAGAGTCTGGCTCTTCAGAATCTTGCTTGTCAACAGCGATAATCTTTCTTTTAGGGGAATAAACCTTCCTTGCAAAAGCAACGTATGTAGTGTGACCTATGCTACGAAATGAGTGGCGTGTCTTTCCTTCTCGTGCTTCGATTGTTCTAACTAATTGTTCTGTGCATTCTATATCAAAAAAATCATTTTCTCGTAGAGCAGTTGCAAGTTTTTCAAGCTGATTCATGGTTGGACATATTGCTACAAATGCGCCACTTCCCTTTAGCATCTTTCTTGCTTGCGGTACAACAGACCATGGGTCACCAAGATCAACAACAACCAAATCCACGTCCTTTTGCGGTACTTTCTTTGCTGTCTTCATATCAAATTTTTCCATTGTCACATATTTTGCAATTCCAGCTTTTTCGATATTTTTTCTTGCAATGTCCATAAAGTTTGGATCAACGTCATATGTGTAAACATGACCACGCGGTTTTACAATACTTGCAAGAAATGTCGTAAGTGAACCACTGCCAGTACCTATTTCAACAATTTTTTGTCCGCTTTGCAATCCAGTTCTTGCTGCAATGTATCCCAGATCTTTTGGATACACTATCTGAGTACTGCGTTGGCTTTTCATCACATAATCATGAATGGTAGGATCTAAAAGATAGACATACTTGCCTTTGTTGGTAGTTATCGTGGAACCATACTCTT
>DATIDL010000132.1:0-3105 GCA_035456305.1 Nitrosopumilaceae archaeon | reverse complement strand
ATGAAACAATCAAGGAAAACACAAAGAGCGGGCAATCGGTGCTTGTAATTGGAGTGGGAAACACTCTAGGAGTATCACAATGATCTTTTCAAAGAAAAAAGAAATCATAATTCCATATTCTTTGGAACAATGCAGTTCTTGCAAGGCAATATCAAAAAGAAAATTTGCCAGCGGAGATTATGTGTTCAAAAACACAAACAAGTGCGGTTCATGCAACGGACAAATGTCCATTACCAGAATTTTTGGCGAAGTTTCTGCCTAGATTGTAGTTATAGTGATGCCGTTTTCTTGTGGGATAAACGTGTGTTCAGCCTGTGCGACCCTCTGACTATTTGCCTCAATTAGTACAGGATATGATCTTATGGTCTTGTTTTTTACAAGCTTTTCCAAAAGACTTCTAGCTGTTTTTTCATCCCGCTCTGGTATCAGCCATCTCAAAGCAAAAGGCAAAGTGTTGAATTTCTCCCAGATATAGTCGAGTAGCTTGTCAGCTTCTGCATCTTTTGTTCGCTTTCGAGTGACAATAGAAAAGATGTTTCTTGTCTTGCCTTCGCGCACAAATCCTAATCCCTCGCGGGTTGTGACAAATGGCTCACACGCATATGCTTCTGTGGGAGAAAATGAGAAAGACCCTATGGACCAGATGTTTGGTACTGTCTTTCCTGCATGGATGGTATATTGTTCCAATGAATGTCCACTTAGATTTGATATTGGGATGCAGCCCATCTGTTTGATTGTGCTCTCTATTGCCTTTCCAACATCACTTGATTTCACTCCTGCTTTTATGATTGACATTGCACTTTTTAGCGCAGATTCTGCGGCTTGAATAAGATAATCAAATTTTGGATCATAACACACAGTTACGGCAGTGTCTGCAATGTAGCCGTTTATTTGGACCCCAAGATCGATTTTTAGCAGATCTGTTTCCTGAACCACCTGTTGATCGTTTGGCTCTGCGGTGTAATGTGCAGCAATTTCATTTAGACTAGTATTTACAGGAAAGGCACACTTGCCACCTTTTTGGATTATTTCTTTTTCAATTGATTCACAAATTTCATATAATGTGGAACCAACATGGTGTTTTTTCCTTGCATTTTCTCTAACCTCTGACGCAATCTTTCCAGCATTGATATAGTCTTGAATCTGCATTGGCTAGTCTTGATTTTGTATATTATTTAAAATAATCACCATGTGAAGCTTAAATTGGGGAGTTCCAAACTGCTTTCATCTCGGGATCGTGGTCTAGCTTGGTATGATTCGGGTTTTGGGTACCTGAGGTCGTCGGTTCAAATCCGGCCGATCCCATCTTTTTCATGGCATTTTTACAAATTTCTTTCTGTAAATCATTCCTACTATGCTAGAACCGATAAAAGTCGCAGACAAGTAAAGCCACAGATCACCTATCGCTCCAGAAAATATGGCAGGTGCTAAAGATCTTGCAGGATTCATTGACGCGCCAGATATGAAAGACAAAAAGAAAATGTCCAATCCTATCATGCTTCCTATTATCACACCACCAAATCTTTTCAAACCCTTTGTATGAACCACAACTAGTATTGTTGCCATCAGAAAAGCAGTTGCTAAAATCTCAACAAAAATGATAGTAGATATAGAAAATTGATAATTTGGTGCATTTGCACCAAGATTTGCTTCTGTTCCAATGGCATACTTTACAAATAAACTTGCTAATAGCGCACCAATTATTTCTGCAGTAAAGTAAAGAGCTAGAAGAGTCTTTGGCGTATGTCTTGTAATTAAAAATCCAATTGTTACTGCTGGGTTAAAGTGTGCCATAGAAACTTTGCCAAATGCATAAACCATTAATGATACAGCAACAGCAGGAGCAAGTGCAACAAACCACAAGCCAAAGGTTCCTGTAAATTTTGCATCTAAAACCACAGAACCAGTAGCAAGAACAACTACAACAAATGTGCCCACAAGTTCAGCTACAAACCTTTTCTGATTGGCACTTAGCTTTTCAAATTTATTCAAGGCTTGCAACAAGTTCCTTTACTTTTGATTCTATCTGGTCTCTTATTTGACGAATTTTTTCTATTGGCTTCCCTTTTGGATCTTCGATGTTCCAATCTTGTGGATTATTAAGAAATAGTATGGGGCATGATTCTTTATCCATGCATCCCATGTTGATTATTTTAGATGAATTTCTTATCATGTCTTCTGTGATTATCTTTGATTTTTGTGTGGCTATGTCTATTCCAACTTCTTTCATGACTTGCACTGCAAGCGGATTGATTTGAGAAATTGGTTTTGTTCCAGCACTGACTGGTTGATATTTGGATGATGCAAGTTTCCTAAAAAATCCCTCTGCCATCTGACTTCTTCCAGCATTTTCAACACAAACAAAAAGAACTTTCTTTACTTCAGACACGCAACTTTTATATCAATATGAGTTTATATAAATGTCTATTAATATGAATAGTATAATGCTGTTAAAGTGCATCTGTGATGAAACGCGCTTTAAGATGTTAGAACTCCTACAGAAAAACAAAGAACTTTGCGTAAATGATCTTGTATCTGAATTAAAAAAAGACCAACCATTAGTATCACATCATCTAAAATCACTAAAACAATGTGGAATAGTACATTCAAGAGAAAGTGGAAAAATGACAATGTATAGCATAGCCAACAAAGAAACATCACATCTGATAAGTGACATTACAAAGGCAAGTGAGAAAATTGCAGCTATTTGTAAAGATCCAACCTGCTGTGCCTGACTATAATAAAATTAATATTTTCTTAGAATACTAAGCAACTATTTTTTGGTCTGGTAGTTCTTCCAAGGTGAAGACAAACCTAGAGCCCTCAAATTCTGTTGTGCCTTCTCTTTCCCAATTTATCTTGTAGGACTTTGTCAAATGTCCGCCTATGATGGATATGGTTTTTGGCACGCTTTCGTACAGTTTTTCAACCTTTTCTTTGTCGCGTGTCATTAAAAGTGATCTGCGTCGTTTCATAAGATATTTTATGGCTACGTTTTTGTGCATGTGGCCCTCGGTTTCAATTTTTTCGCTGCCCAAGTCGATAGTAAACTTTCGCTTGCCCATCAGACCATATCATACAAAATTCTACTAAAGGATGCAGACC
>DATIDL010000131.1:0-3346 GCA_035456305.1 Nitrosopumilaceae archaeon | reverse complement strand
AAGGGAACAGTAGCAGAAAAAAATGCGCCAACAACATTGCATGAACTTACTGGAATTGATCTTTTAGGAATTATACCATTCATAAAAGATTATAATAAGATTGATTCAATGGTTGATATGATCGGAAAAAAAATAAATGTGAAGTCTCTTATATCCTAAAAAGTTTCAGTTTTGATTGTTTTTTATTTGTAAGGAAACCGATTATATCATTAAGTATTTGTGAAAAAGGAATTTTCCAATTGTATATGCTGTATACTATAGCTTTTATATCCACATCATTTTCAAGAACAAACCATGTGTTCTCTTGGATTGGCTGTATTTTTTTAAGCTCACTCGCTCTATTTTTTATTTCTTGAATATTTTTGGTTTTTGGAAATATTATCAATAACGCATCTTGGGGATTGGATTTGAGTGTTTTAATATCAGGTATAGAAATATCAACATATGTATCATCTACGGTGATTTTTCTTTGGCTTGGAATTAATGATGTTGTAAGAAGATAATGAACCAAACCTTCTGCAAAAGAAATCATGATTTCTGATTTATCGCCTTCAAGTTTTTCCAGTAATGGCATGCATTCTTTACATATGGAATCTATAGTTTCATTGCTTTTACCTTGTGTAATTTCTGATATTATGTACTTTTTATGTCGTTCAATAGAGTTGTAGAGTATTTCTTTTATGTCCAAGTCACAGAATAATATTACATCTTGTATTTTTTCTTTGCAAACTTGGATAAGCCTAATTTTTTCATTTCGTCAGATTCTCTGATCACTGAATGATGTTGCTTTTCTTTGTGTTTTTTCAATTTTTTCTGTAAATCCTCAAACTCATTAGCAAGAATTTTTAGTGCATATAATCCTGCATTGGTTGCCTTGTTTACCCCTACAGTTACTACTGGTGATCCTGTTGGCATCTCCGATATTGACAATAATGAATCCAAACCCCCAAAAGCAGAAAATTTGAAACGGTCAGAGCTACCGGATTTGTCATTATACACCATTATTGGTACTCCTATGACTGGTATGACCGTATGAGATGCAATCATTCCAGGTAGATGTGCAGACCCTCCCGCACCAGCAATTATTACTTTGAAGCCACTTTTTTCTGCATGCTTAGCATAATCAGCTAATCTAGATGGTGTTCTATGTGCTGAAACTATCTGGTCTTCATGCTTTACTCCAAACTCATCAAGAATCATTGCAGCTCCATGCATTATTTTACTGTCTGAGCTAGAACCCATTATGATTCCAACAAGCGGTTTTTTTGAATAGAACATAAGATCAAACTGATTTGAATTTTATTAAACTTTTAATTTGTTCAGCTTTCCTGATTAATGCATCTATGTCCTTTGTGTCTTCTAGATCTATGACATTAAAGTGGCCCAATTTCCTTTGCGGTTTTGCTTCTTCTTTTTGATACATCTTTAGATACATCCCATCTTTTTCTTCTAGTGATATTGGTTGGTATTTTCCATGAAAATCCTTTGGTCCTAAAATGTTGCACATGACAGCATAGTGTAACAAATCTGTTTTTCCAAGTTCTAGTCCTAATATCGCTCTCAGATGTTGTTCGAATTGTGAAGTTGCACTTGATTGTAAAGTATGATGACCCGAATTGTGAACTCGCGGCGCTATTTCATTTATTAAAACTTTGTCATCTCGTGTTACAAACATTTCTATTCCAAACACGCCTGCACCCTGTAATACTTCCATGGTTTTTTTGGCAATATGCTCTGCCTCTTGAGATGTTTCTTTACTTATTCTTGCTGGCGCTATTGTCATTTTGAGTATATTTTCTTCGTGTATGTTTTCTACTGGCTGATATGTAGCAACCTCTCCCTTTATGTTTCGAGCTGCAATCACCGATATCTCCATTTGAAAATCAATGACTTTTTCAAGCATTATGGGTTTTCCACCAAAGTGTTCGTAAGCCTGTGTGATATGTTCAGGTTTTTCTATTCTAAAATTTCCCCGTCCATCATATGCATCTCTTCTTATTTTTAACATGGCTGGATATCCAAAAGCTGCTATCTTCTCTTTTAATGCATATATTGATTCTATTTCAACGAAGTCCGCTACGGGCAACCCCTTTTCATGGAGAAATTTCTTCTGCACACATTTGTCTTGTATTGTTCGTAGTGTTGTAGGAGACGGATTTACAATTACATTGCCGTTTAGTGACTCTAAAACCTCGCTGTTTCCAGACTCTATTTCATATGTTATAATATCAGATTGTAAAGACAGCTCTACAATTGCATTTTTGTCCTTAAAATCGGCAACAATTTGCTTTGCACCGACTTTTGTTGCAGGACAATCCCTTGTTGGATCTAATACGATGACATCTGAGATCTGATCGGGCATCTTTTTTGCTGCTTCTGTTAGCATCATGCCGAGTTGACCTCCGCCTATTATGCCTAGAATTTTTGTCATTGTTGATTTTCCCAACTGTCTTTTAAAATTAGCTAGCGATAAATGATCTCATTTAGATCTGTAAGTTTCTATTTATACAAAATTTCATCTAGAAAGTATTTCCACAAATGGAAACAGTTATGTCAAAAATATTACTACTCTTTAAATACACTTTTGTGAGATTTTATCTTGTGGAAATAATAAAAATCAGGACTGGAATTCCTGGATTTGATTCTTTAATATCTGGAGGATTCAGAGAGGGTAGAACAATAATCTTGTCAGGTCCACCAGGTGGCGGTAAGACAACTTTTGGAATGCAGTTTCTACATTCTGGTGCAAAAGATTTTGATGAACCTGGAGTTTTTGTAACTCTTTCTGAAAGTCCAAATGAAATTAAAAACGATTTTAAAACTTATGGATGGGATATTCAAAAACTTGTTGATGAAGGAAAATTGTTGATAATTGATGCAAGACCATTTAAAATGGAAGATGGGTTTGTTGCCCTGGATGATTCATTATATCGAGGCGAAACTTTGCCGTTTATGCATTTGACTCAATTGATTTTAAGCAGCATCAAAAGGATAGGTGCAAAACGTTTGGTTATTGACTCACTTACTGTATTAGGATTGCAATACGCAAACAAATTCTATGCACGACAGGGCCTACAAGGAATGATTCAGGCTTTAGAAGACCAGCGCTGTACCTCTATAATGATATCTGAGAATATGGATGTCAACAAGACTCCTACAGAATGGTACGTTGCTTCGGGGGTTGTTCTTTTAAGCCACATACAAAGGGAAAATTCTATTGAACGGACAGTACAGGTAATTAAGATGCGCGGTATGCGACATAGTGAACAAATTCATCCTGTCAAATTAGGAGAATCAGGAATATTGATTCCACATCCAAGATTGGTTTCGTAAAATTATGCTGTTA
>DATIDL010000130.1:0-3961 GCA_035456305.1 Nitrosopumilaceae archaeon | reverse complement strand
AATCCACAGTTTGGCAACTGGATGATGGGACCAATGATGAATAATCCTGATACGATGAATTCGATGATGAACCAAATGATGCAAAATCCGCAATTTATGAACAAATGGATGGGCCAGATGATGACAAACCAAAACTTTCAGCAGCAATACATGGGACCATACATGATGATGCGAGACCCGCAGTTTATGCAAAACATGAGAAACCAATATTACCAGGCAGACATTGGAAGCTTGGCAGTTGAAACAGACAAGGTCTCCATTTTGGCAGACACTTGGCAGTACCAGTCAACAAAATCATATTATCCAGAAATAATCAAAGTATCACCAAACACGACAGTAACGTGGACAAACGAGGACCAAATAATACACACGGTGACTGATCTTGGAAACAAGTTTGATTCTGGATTTATCCAGCCGCAAGAATCATGGCAGTACACTTTTGACAAACAAGGCAACTATCTTTACTTTTGCAGCATACATCCGTGGATGAAAGGCACTGTCATAGTGTCATAAAAATTTCAAATTTAATATGAATATTTTTTGATATTGGTCTAGTTTGTATAATTTACACTTTGGAAAACATATAATCTAACAACATCCTCCATGTCTACGCAGATGTTTTCTTTCTTCTGCTTCCATTATTTTTTCATATTCTTCTTTTTTCTTTAGATATTCTTTTGCATGTGATTCATCACAAAAGAATTTTCCAAATGTCTTGACAGCTGTTTCTTTCTTTATGTCAATGCCACAGATCTGGCAATGTTTTTCAAACATATATTGCACACTAGGATTGTAAGATATAATCACTAGTTTTGCTTTTTATCCATGAGAATCAATCATGATAATCACCGCGTTCAACTAAAAACGAAGAAATCAACCAATTTGTGACAAGATGGCAAAAGACCCAGTATGCGGAATGATAGTGGATGAAAAAACCGCACTTAATTCAGAAATTGGTGCAAGGACGTTTTATTTTTGCAGTCCTACCTGTTTGAACACATTTGTAAATCCCGAAAAAGAACTTGGGAAACTCAAGAAAAGAATGTACGTTGCAGTTTCTGGTGCACTGATTCTTGCAATATTGCGTGGTGGTCTTTATCTTGCACTGGCATTTGGAGCAATAGCGGTTACTTGGGTGCCTTTTCCACAAATACCGTTTCTCTCTTGGGGCATGTTATTGTTTATCATTGTGACACCAGTCCAGTTCATCGGCGGGTGGACTTTCTATGTTGGTGCATATCAGGCAATCAAGCGAAGAACTGCAAACATGGATCTTTTGATATCAATCGGTACGCTTGTTGCATATTTTTACAGTGTAACAGTCTTGTTTTTTCCTGGTGCTTTGCCTGTCAAAGAAAGAGATGTTTACTTTGAAGTCTCTGCTGTTATCATTGCTTTTGTACTGTTAGGAAAATACATGGAAGAAGCAATCAAAAAAAGAAGCTCAGCTGCAGTAAGAAAACTTTTAGATCTTAGACCTGCTACTGCAAGAATAATAAAAGATGGAAAGGAAATTGAGATTCCAGCCAATCAAATTCAAGTTGGCGACATTTTGATCATAAGGCCAGGAGAAAAGATTCCAACAGACGGTGTTGTAATTGAAGGAATATCTGCAGTGGATGAAAAAATGATCACAGGTGAAAGCATCCCTGTAGATAAAACAGTAGGAAGCGAGGTGATAGGAGCAACTCTAAACAAAAATGGATTACTTAGGATCAAAGCTACAAAGGTAGGAAAAGAAACTGCACTTTCACAAATAGTGCATATAGTTGAAGAGGCGCAAGCTTCAACAGGACACATTCAGAGACTAGCGGATTCTATTTCTGCAAAATTTGTTCCAGTCGTTGTTTCAGTGGCAGTAGGATCTTTTTTGGTGTGGTATTTTGTTTTTGGAAATTTCATTACTGGTCTACTTTCTTTTGTTGCAGTACTCATAATTGCCTGTCCATGTGCCATGGGAATAGCCACACCAGCAGCTCTCATGGTAGGAGTAGGGAAGGGTGCAGAAGCAGGCATTCTGATCAGAGGAGCTGAATATCTTGAGCGTTCTCAAAAAATAAAGACCATTGTCTTTGACAAGACAGGAACTTTGACAAAAGGTGAACCTTCAGTCACTGATCTTCTTTCTTTGAAAAACTACACAGACATCCAGTTGCTAGAATTTGCAGGCAGTGTGGAAAGCGGCTCTGAACATCCACTTGCACAGGCAATCATCAAAGAAGCCAAAACACGCAGCATCTCTTTGCAAAATCCTACACAGTTTGAATCTGTTTCAGGAATGGGTGTCAAAGCCAACATATCTGGTAAACAAATTCTTTTTGGAAACAGAAAACTGATGACAACGTTTGGCATTGCAATAGATGTTGAGCAGCAAATGGCAGGTCTAGAGTCACAGGGAAAAACTGTCATGATAGTTGCAGTAGAAAAAGAAATAGCTGGACTGATTGCTGTTGCAGACACTCTAAAGGAATCATCATCTGCCGCAATAAGCTCACTGAAAAAACTTGGCATTGAAACGGTGATGCTAACAGGTGACAATGAAAAGACAGCCAGAACAGTTGCACAAAATGTTGGAATTGACAAAGTGATAGCAAACGTACTTCCTGCAGAAAAGGCAAATGTCATAAAAAAATTACAATCAGAAGGAAAGGTTGTTGCAATGGTTGGAGATGGGATAAACGATGCACCTGCACTTGCACAAGCAGACATTGGAATTGCCATAGGGAGTGGTTCTGACATTGCAAAAGAGACTGGAGGAATAATTCTGATAAAAGATGACATTATGGATGTGGCAAGAGCCGTAAAGCTTAGTAGAGCCACGATGAGAAAGATCAAAGAAAATCTATTCTGGGCACTGGCTTACAATACTGGAGCAATTCCAATAGCTGCAATAGGATTGTTAAGCCCGATAATTGCAGCTGCAGCGATGGCCCTCAGCTCAATATCTGTGATAGCAAATTCCTCGCTTCTTAAGAGATTGAAAATTACCTAGATTACTACACTAAGACAATCTGACATTATCATTTGTCTGACTACAGAAAAACGAAATTTTCACCAAAACTAATACAATATAAAAAATATTCAAAACACATTTCAAAAACATAATTTTTTATCAATTAATTATGTTAAATTGAAATTTAATCAAAGGTTATAATCAATTCAAACCATACTAGTTTGATAAAACATGTCGCAACAAACACGACACAAAAAAATTGCCTTGACTGCTGCAATAGCTGGCGCTGTTGCAGTAGGTCTTTTTGTGGCGTATTTTGTACCTCTGCAAACCGAGCTTACAACAATACCGCCAACACAAGAAGAGCAAGAAAGAAGCGAAGCGTTGGGTGTAGCACAAAGGTTCATCGTAACCAGTCCGACATTTGCATTTGATGGAATGATAGACACACTAGACACTGTATATGTCGGTTCCACAAAATCAATTCCACCGCAGTACATCATAAAAATAAGCTTTGACTCTGCACACGGCGGATTTGGAGACAGGGAAGGACAAATTCTTACTCAGGTCATAACTCCACACACAATGGAGATTGTTGTATCTGAAGGAATTGTAATTTCTGCAGTAACTGATGAAACATGGGATGAGCTAAACAACCAATACGTACTAAAAAAACCAGAATCAAAACTTCAATCACATGACGAGCCAATCGTACCATTTGATGGAGTGGTTACTGACTATTCATCACTAGTTGATGCAATAAAATCACGCGGCATCCTGGTAACACCAATAGATGAAATTCCAGCTGAAATCTCGTCATTTTCCGTACCGACCAGAGTGATCTCTGTTGGCGGAGCAGACGTCCAAGTCTTTGAGTTTGCAAGTGAGCAAGATGTAATTGCTGCAACACAGACTGTTTCAGAAGACGGAACAGAAATCGGAACAAGCATCATACGCTGGATAAGCCCACCGCACTTTTACGCACAAGGCAATCTAATCGTCCTATAT